>CANOKG010000090.1 GCA_947566655.1 uncultured Muribaculaceae bacterium
CTGTTGCAGTTATTGCTGCAGTCGTGATATTCCTTGTGATGCATTCAAAAAGTGCCAAGCTCGATGCTCAGTTGGAGCAAGTGCAACTTGAAAAGGAGCAACTGTCACTTGCCAATGAGTATCAGCAACTCAATAACGAATTCGCTCAGTATGAAAATCAAACGATGTTGCTTGCCAATGACTCTATTGTAGAAAAGTATGCCGCTGCCAAAGCAAAGGTAGAGAAGTTGTTGCAGGAACTAAATGCTGAGAAAACCAAAAACCGTGCCCGCATAGCTCAATTGGAAGGCGAAATCAAAACTCTAAAGGCTATTTTGAAGACCTATGTAGAGCGTATTGATGAGTTGAGTAAGGAGAATGCTTCTTTGAGAGAAGAGAACGACAAAGTTAAATCCAGGAACCGTCAGCTTACGGAGAACCTTACCAGTGCCCGTCGTTCCAATGAAGAGTTGAGTGAAAGAATGACTCTTGCCGAAAAGTTAAATGTTACCGGAATTTCATTGCAAGCCTTAAAGGCTAATGGTAAACGAGAAAAGAACATTACCAAAGCCAAGCAGTTGATGGTAACGTTCACTATTCCTCAGAATAACTCTACACCGGTAGGCGAGAAGCAGATATATCTCCGCATCGTCAACCCCGAAGGTGATCTTTTACGCGCTAATGGATTGTCGTTTACTTTTGAGGGGCAAACTCTTGAATGCTCGGCTATGAAAACTATAGAGTATGCCGGTGAAGAAATCGGTGGAATCACTATTTACTGGGATGTAAATACCACGCTTAACCCCGGTGAGTATACTATTGAATTGTTTGCCGACAACTTCCGCCTTGCCTCTCGCAAGTTCACTATGACGAAGTAAAACAACCTGCCCTTTTCTGAATTTTAATTCAAGAGAAGGGTGTAAGATACAATGCTATGGGAACCATCATATCTTATTTTAATGATATCGTTGCCGATGTAAACTCGGTTGAGGTTAACACTGCGTCATCAATTTTTAAGATGCTGCTGAGTCTTGTGCTTGGCAGCATCGTTGGCTTTGAACGCAAGCGTAAAGGGCAATCAGCCGGTCTGCGAACTTTTGCTCTTATCGCAATGGGAGCTTGTTTGGCAATGCTTCTGTCAATATATGTTCCGCAAGAGTACCTTGGTCTAAAGAATGGTGATCCCGGTCGCATAGCGGCCCAAGTAATCTCGGGAATAGGTTTCTTGGGTGCCGGTGCCATTATTCAGATGAAAGGTTCGGTGAAGGGGCTTACCACAGCTGCCGGTATCTGGATGGTGGCCACACTTGGCCTTGCTGTAGGGGTGGGGATGTATCTCGTAAGTATAGTCGCTACAGCCTTAATACTTTTCATATTGGTTCAGTTGGAACGTATTGAGCACCGTGTCAATATGGGGGCGGAGTCAAGGATCATACGTCTTAAAATCAATTCGATTGTTACCGATATCTCGCCCTACCGCTCATTGATGAAGTCCAAGCGTGTGCACCTGTCAAATATCTATGTGGAGTATGATTATGAATTATCGATTACGCGTCTTAATTTAGTAGTTCTTGTAAAAGACAACACCGACCTTGTGTCTCTTTTCGAGGGGTTGAGGACACTTAATCCTACTCAGTCTATTACTCTTGCAAATCAAGTAAATATCTAATAACATTAATAGCTAACTTCCAGGATGATATTAGCTTCGACAATGAACATTGAGGGTCTGATCAGTGACCTCGCTTTCATTCTCCTTTTAGGAGCTATCGTTACAGTAATTTTCAAGTGGATAAAGCAACCGGTTGTACTCGGTTACATCGTAGCAGGTTTTTTGGCCAGTCCTAATTTTGAGCCGTTACCATCGGTAACTACTGAGGCCAATATTGAGTTTTGGGCCCAGCTTGGAATTGTAATTCTTTTATTTTCACTGGGTCTTGAGTTCAGTTTTAAAAAACTACTGAATGTGGGGGGCTCGGCTGTTGTCACTGCATTGATAATAGTCATCGGAATGATGGCAACCGGCTTTGTGATTGGTAAATTGCTGCATTTCACCAATATTAACAGCATATTCCTCGGTGGCATGCTATCTATGTCATCAACGACAATAATAATCAAGGCGTTTACCGATCTTAATCTACGGCAAAAGAAATTTGCATCGTTAGTGTTTGCAGTGCTTATTGTTGAGGATCTTTTTGCTGTGGTCATGATGGTTATATTATCATCGTTGGCAACCGGAGACAATCTGGAGGGTGGCGAAATGCTCTACAGTGTAGGTAAGCTTGTTTTCTTCCTCGTTATTTGGTTCCTTGTAGGAGTTTATCTGTTGCCTACTATTTTTAAGAAAACACGTGGATTTCTTAATAACGAGACTCTGCTTGTAATATCAATGGGACTTTGTCTCGGGATGTCGGTATTTTCTGTTTTCTGTGGCTTTTCATTAGCTCTTGGTGCTTTTGTTATGGGCTCAATTTTGGCCGGAACAAACATGGCTGAGCGCATAGAACATGTCACAGCACCGGTAAAGGACCTTTTCGGAGCAGTATTTTTTATATCAGTAGGCATGATGGTGCAACCATCTATTATTGCTGAATACTGGGGACCGATTCTATTGTTGTCGGTTGTTGTGATTGTAGGCATGATCGTTTTTGGTACGGCAAGTATGCTTTTGACAGGTCAATCGTTAAAGGTTGCTATTGAATCGGGATTCTCATTGACACAGATTGGTGAGTTTGCTTTTATCATAGCTTCGTTGGGAATGTCGCTTGGTGTTCTTGATGAAACTATTTATCCAATTGTCGTGGCAGTTTCGGTAATAACTACTTTCACTACTCCCTATTTCATTAAAATGTCAGAACCGGCCTACAAGTTGGTAGAACGACACCTTCCCAAACGGTTGCATTTCTTGATCGATCGGTATACCGAAGATGCAACTAAAGCAGGTTCAACAACTTCGGCATGGGTAAAACTATTAAAGCGTTATGCATGGCGAATTGTGCTTTACTCCATTGTGCTGCTGGCTATAACAATAGTGTCTCAGCGTTATTTTATGCCATTTGTCACTGACCTGATGCCACACTGGGGTAAACTTGTCGGGGTAGTGCTGACATTGACGGTAATGTCTCCGTTCCTTTTAGCTTTATGCCTCAGCACCTCCAAACGTGCAGAGCAACTCGAGCTTGAACCGTATAAAGTCCCCCGTGCAGTAATGATGCTCTTTAGAATAGCTATAGCGTTGTCGTTTATTATTCATTTCCTGAGTTCCACCTATTCGATGGCTGTTGGTGCTTCCACCGGAGTCGCGTTACAGTTTCACATACTTATGTTGCGGTCGACAAAGGTTAGAAAGCCGATGCGCAGTATCGAAGCAACGTTTATTAAGAATCTAAATGAACGTGATTTAAGCAAAAGTGGTCGTGGTAATAATCTGATTGGCAATTTGCATATGGCGTCTATGCGTGTGAGCGGCGCCTGTCAGTTTGTTGGGATGCCCTTGACCAAGGCCGATTTACATCGTCGTTTTGGCGTCAATATTGCGGCTATACAGCGTGACTCTCACTTTATTCCGGCGCCTTCTGGTACCGACCGATTGTTTCCTGGCGACATTGTGAGTGTGATAGGCAATGATGACCGGTTGCAAAAAATTTTACCTATGATAGAGGCCCCCGACAAAGAGAATGGGGTAGTGGTTAATCCTACCGACTATCGCCTTCGGGATTTTACTATAGGCGACAATTCTATTCTTGTAGGAAAAACGCCACAACAAGCTATGTTGAGGGAAAAATTCAGAACACTTATCGTTGCTGTGCAACGATGTGAGGAAATGGTCGATAATCCGGGAACATTGACATTTGAACCGGGTGATCACCTGTGGGTAGTAGCTACTCACGATGTTGTTTCTACGCTTCAGTAGACGCTTATAAACAGTTTAAAAATTCAATTCATAGTTTATTTAGGGCAGTTACATATAGGCTTATAAATAAAGAGGAGGAACTCCATAAGTGGGTGCCCCTCCTCTCGCGTTTCAACTATTTATTTATGAGAGCCCTATTACCTGGTATCACTACTTGGCAATAAGGACGAGGGATGTTAAGATTTTATTGATTGTAGATTTTATCCAAGTCCCCCTTTCATTATTAATTACACCTATATAACAAGCCAAAACCCACTATTGATGCGGGTTTTAAGCTAAAAGTGTTTAAATATAAATGTTATTAATGTTAAATAGAAACGATTATCCCGTTATCAATTGATAAGGTCCCCTGGTCGCTGAGTGTCCTGACCGCCTCTATCACATCATCGGGATTACGCTCTGATTTGGCTATCAGTTGGTTTATAGCTATTGGTGATTCCATTGACAGGATGAATTTCACTGCCTCGATGGTAGATTGCTCACGTTTGGATCTATTATTGTTTTTTGAACGGCATGTATCGCATTTGCCACATTCCCGGGTCGGATTCTCTCCGAAGTATCTCAATAGCTTGTTAACACGACATCCTGTTGTGTTGAATGCAAAATCGGCCATTGAGTCGAGTCTTCGTTTCATGCCTTCCCGGCGTGTTTCATAGACTGTTATCGGTATTATAACGTGTCGTGTTTCCACTCGTGAAACATTCAGAAGCATCATCGGATTGCTCGTGCGTGGAACGTAGTGTATTACTCTCATTCGCGCGAGTAGCAGTAGCGATTCATATGTTTCCTGCTCTGATAATTGTGCTCGCTTTGATACTACGCTTTCTGATATATATTCGTAATCAGCAAATAGTCCGGTATAACTTCGTAACAGTGTACGCAAAACTGCATCACACCTGTCGTTGAGCCGCAGATTGTATAATTCATCGCGGTTCATCACTATCATTATACGGGAACGCGAGTTGTAATCTTCAAGATAGTTCAGATATCCCGAATTGGACAGAATCGCCAAGGCCGACTGAACTTGTATCGGTTGAAGTTTAAAACGCTCACAAAACATCTTGAAATTAAATTCATGAAGAGTTTCAAATCCTTCTCCAACCGATATATTCAGAAACACACAAGCTTTTGAGTATATATCGCGTATATAGTCGCGGGGGGGGAATGAATCGGAGAGGCGTCGCGACATTGTCGCTCGGTCAGATTTTGCTACCAACATTACGGCAAATGATTCTTTTCCATCGCGGCCGGCTCGCCCTGCCTCTTGGTAATATTCTTCGAGTGATGGCGGCATGTCGTGGTGAATAACGATACGCACATCGGGCTTATCGATACCCATTCCAAATGCATTGGTGGCTACAATGATGCGCGTTTTCCCCGCCTTCCAGTTATTCTGACGTTCGGTCTTTTGCTCAGGTGTAAGTCCCGCATGGTACCCTTCGGCGCTTATACCGGTAGCGGTGAGTATTCGGGCCAATTCAAGTGTGCGGCGTCGAGAACGCACGTAGACGATACCTGTACCGTTGACCTTCGACAGTATATCAATCATTTTGGCCTCTTTATTTTCAGTGTACCTTACAAGATATGATATGTTGTCGCGCGAGAATCCAAGTTTGAATATGTTGTCGCGTGTCCTGAATTTAAGCTTATCGGAGATATCGGTTACAACTTCAGGTGTGGCCGATGCTGTCAGTGCAAGTACCGGTGCCGATGGAACTACCTGTCTCACCTTTTCGATGTTGAGGTAGCTCGGTCTGAAGTCATATCCCCATTGAGATATACAATGGGCCTCATCCACTACTATCAACGATATTTCGAGATTTCTCAGCAGACTTATGAATCGATCGCTCTGAAGCTTTTCGGGGGAGACATACAATAGCTTTATCGCGCCACCCTCGAGGTGATTTAAAGCTATTCGGTTCTCTCTGAATGTGAGGCCCGAGTGCAAAGCAATAGCCTTTATGCCGCGTTCACGAAGATTGTCAACCTGGTCCTTCATCAATGAAATTAGCGGAGTCACTACCAAAGTGACCCCGGGCAACATCAGTGCCGGTACCTGAAAGGTGATTGATTTACCTCCCCCGGAAGGCATAATTCCAAGTGTATCGCGCCTCGACATTATCGAGTCAATGATCTCCTCCTGACATTGTCTAAAGGAGTCATATCCCCAGTGCTCTTTCAGCACTCGCCGTGCCTCAATACTCATTTCACACCTTCATCTATGTGGATCTCTTTTATAAGCAACTGAATAGCGTTGGGTATTGTTGCATGCTTATTCTCTTCGATCGTGTAGCATATATCAAATGGCTTTCCCGAGGTGATATGGTTGAAATATTTAGCCATATTGAATGCAATTCCGTTTATTACCTTTCCCGATGTATTGTCAACCAGTTCAAGTTTTATATGTTCGAGCTGTTTGCCTACCAGTTTACTGGTACCGAAATCCATTACCATGCGGGTGCAGAATGTCGGCTTCGAGTTTCCGGGCCCAAAGGGATTGAACTTTTTAAGTAAAGTGATGAACTCAGTGGTAATGTCGGCAAACGTAATATAGGCATCAATCTCAGTGAATGGAGTGAGTTGTTCAGGTTTTATATTGTCGGCAACGAATTTTTCAAATCGTCGTGTGAACTCGTCAATATGTTCCTCTTTCATCGAAAGGCCTACGGCATAAGTGTGACCTCCAAAATTTTCAAGAAGGTCACGGCACGAATCAACAGCGCTGTAAACATCAAAACCTTGTACTGAGCGAGCCGAGCCGGTCGCTAATCCATTGGAGAATGTGAGCACAACCGATGGTTTGTAATAGAGTTCGGTCAAGCGTGAAGCTACAATCCCTATTATACCTTTATGCCAGTCTTTATTATATATTACAATAGATTTCATGGCCTTGAATGTGTCGCTTTGGGCATCGAGCAAGGCGTTGGCTTCGGTTGTTATTCGTTTATCAAGTTCCTTACGGTCTTTGTTATATTGGTCAATGCTACGTGCCATATTGTAGGCCTCGGTATTGTCGCGCGATACGAGAAGGTCAACAGCCTCTTTGCCGCTTTGCATGCGCCCGGAAGCATTGATTCGTGGCCCGATTTTAAAAATCACATCACTTATGGTGATTTCACGGCCGTGAAGCTGACAAATCTTTGTGATGGCTCTCAACCCGGTGTTGGGGTTGCTGTTGAGTCGTTTCAAACCGTGATATGCTAAGATACGGTTCTCATCGGTCATAGGCACGATATCGGCTGCTATGGATACTGCGACCAAGTCGAGCATGCCGAAAAGATCACTTTGATCAAGTCCGTTGCTTTGTGAGAAGGCTTGCATAAGTTTAAAACCTACGCCACATCCCGAGAGGTCAGTACACGGATATGTGCAACCCAAAAGCTTGGGATTTAGAACCGCAGCGGCCGGCGGTAGCGAGTCATCGGGGACGTGATGGTCACATATAATGAAGTCGATGCCTTGTTCCTTTGCATAAGTAATCTCTTCAATAGCTTTGATTCCACAGTCTAAAATGATTACCAGCGACACACCCTGTTCAACAAACTCGTCGATTGTGTGACGTGAGATACCATACCCGTCTTCATAGCGGGTAGGAATGTAATAGTCGATGTTGGAGTAAAATATTTGCAGATATTTGTAGACCAACGCAACGGCTGTTGTGCCGTCTACATCATAGTCTCCATATACCATTATTTTCTCCTTTGACCCCATGGCTCTGTTGAGCCTGTCTACAGCTTTGTCCATGTCGGGCATTAGGAACGGGTCGTGAAGATCACGTAGCGATGGACGAAAAAACCGTTCGGCTTCATCTATCGATGTGATACCACGCTGTACCAGCAGCTCGCTAATTGGTGGAACCGATGCATATCGCTGAGCGAGCGCGGCCTCCAATTTCTTTTGTTCGGTTGTAAGGGGTAAGTAATTCCATTTACTTATCATTTATGTTATTTTTTTATTATCGAGTCTCTCGGTGGAATGTACTATCAGGATTACTTGGATCCAAGCCCACATTCCCGGGCTATATGTAGCTATATCGCAGCACGCGATGGCACGTAAGTGCATAGCTATACTTTTTTGCAAATATAGCGAAAAAAAATTATAGTCTTCTGCTATGGAAGACTATAATTATATTACCGTTTATTAAAAAAGTGATTATTTTGTTAAAAGAGGAGTCGGCTATTCCTGTGTTGTAACGTGAACATCCATTTGTGGGAAAGGGAATGATATACCCGATGCTTTCGGTAACTCGGTATATATACGTTCGTTAAGGTCATAATAGACACCCCAGTAGTCGGGAGTTTTAACCCAGGCGCGAGCCGATAGATTAACACTGCTGTCGGCCAACTGATCAACCACAACCTTGGGTGAGTAGTCGATTGTTGGCACGAGACCCGCCAATACATTATTTCGTGAGTGACGCCACTGCTCGAGTGCGTCTCTTACCTTTTGCTTGTTGTGGAATAACCGGTAAAATATTCCCGGCTTGTGGGGCATTATTTCAGGTTTAGCTACATCGGTTTCGGTTTTATCATCGACCAGAGCGACATCGGCGCCAGGTGCATTTCGATCGGGCTCTTTTCCTTTCATTACACGCGGATCAGAGTCAAATATCTCTAAAATGGCTTTTCGGGCCGCTTCCACGCTGTCACCATATGATATGGAGACCGTCCAGGTAACGCGACGGTAGTCACGTCTTGACCAGTTGTTGATGCTTGAAGTCGAAAGTCCGCCGTTGGGTATTATTATAGCCTTGTTATCGGGCGTGGAGATGAGAGTGTGGAATATCTGGATTTCGCTAACTGTGCCGGCATAGCCTTGTGCTTCGATGTAGTCACCTACTTTATAAGGCTTCAATAGTAGAATCAAAACTCCTCCCGCAAAGTTCTGCAAAGTTCCGCTAAGAGCCATACCGATGGCGACACCGGCCGATGCGAACAGTGCTAAGAACGAACTTGTCTCTATACCTAAAATTCCTATAACGGTAACTATGAGTATAAAGTACAATATAATCTTGATCGTTGACAGAACAAAAGTAGTGAGTGATGGGTCAACACGACGTTTGAGCAGTATCGATCCGACCAATCGGTAGAGACGTGTGATGACAAACTTGCCTGCGTAGAATACTATAATAGCAATGGCCAAATTGATTGCAAACTTTACACTACTGCTCACGAGTTGATTTATCAACTCG
>CANOKG010000091.1 GCA_947566655.1 uncultured Muribaculaceae bacterium
GTTCAATTATATGCTTCAGAGGGTAGTTATGCATCGTGGGCAATGTATTGCACTTCAATATCGTACCTGTAATGATATCCAGCGGACCCGAGCAACCTATACCTATGCCGCGAAGACGATTTTCGGGAACTTGAGCCAACGCTTCGTTAAGCAGGTCGAGAATACCGGCAACTATCTTTTCGCGCGGACCACGGGCATTGGTAGGAACTTCGCGTGGGGTACCCACAACGTTTCCTGTCGCATCAACAACGCCACATTTCATTTTAGTTCCGCCTATATCAAGGCCTATTGCAAGGTCACGAGATTCCATCTGTAAAAATTATATTGTCTATTCTATAATGTTAATGAATTATTCAAATTAAGGTAGTGGCATTTGCCAATCTGCGGCGGGGAGCACAACAACCCAATTTTTAATTCTTAATTTCCTAAGATCTGCGTCGTGGACGCCACAGGCACCCCAAGCAAATCAACCTAATTCATAATTCCTAATTTCTAATTCCTCATTCTATCGCTGTCACCTTGGCTCCGTGGGTAAAGATACCGGGCTCTATACCTTTGGTCTCTCGTGCCCAGGCCTCGATAGCCAACTGAACGGGAATGATTGATGATATGGGGAACAACTCGGCCGATGGTGCAGGCGCAGCGACTACGGTAAGCCGGTCGGCCGTTGCAATATCGTCCTTGCTGTCGGTTATTAACAATACCCTGCCGCCAAATTTCAACACATCGGCTATCAATCGCTCGGTCTGACTCCATGTCACCGACCGGCTTGATGCCAACACCACGGCTACAAATCCCGGACCTACCATTTCGAGCGGCCCATGGCGAAACTCACCGCCGGCCATAGCCTGTGCCGGAGTGTGTGACGCCTCCATGGCCATCAGAGCCGACTGGCTGGCCGAAGCCATCAGGGCACCTCGCGCCACAAATTGTAAATAGGAAGCATCCCCTAAGGCGCGAAGCATGTAGGGGAGCACCTTGTCTCGCTGATTGAGTGTCGCCGCGATCTGAGCCGACAACTCGGTCCACACTGAAGATGGAACCGTTTCGCCGGCCAGCTGGCGCTCAATAATATATAAAACCTGGAAACCTGTTATGAAAGTTTTGGTCGAGGTCTTCTCCTCGACACCTGCCACTGTGGGCAACAGAATATCGGCGGCACGACCCAACGTGCTGCGAGGCTCATTGGTGATTACAGCTAAACGAGGTATGACACCACGCTGGCGTAGCTGAGCCACCACATTGGCTGTTTCATAGCTTTCACCACTCTGCGAGATAGCCACCACCAAAGTGTCGTTGTCGATCGCGTCGATTTCATAATGAAGAAGTTCGCCGGCGTTTATAACAGCGACGGCGATACCGTGACGGGCAAGGAAACTTCCCAACGCCCCGGCCAAAAAGTAAGAGCTACCCATGCCGGTCGCAACCACACGGCGCTTGCTGCGCAGCTGCTCGACCAAAGACCATAGAGCATAACGACCCTCTACCGAAGCATAGTAGTCGGCCGTAGCAGAGATAGCCTCGGGCTGTTGTAGAATTTCCTGAAGGAACTGTGTCATTTCAATCTGTGATTTAATAAATAAGTGTTAAGTAAAAGTTATAAGTTATGAAGTAAATCAAGCTCAGATTTATATATTTAAATATAGCAATTACCTAACAGTTAAACAATAATATTTCAACATTAAAAAATAGGAGAGAAATGATGTTGAAGAGGGAGAAAAGAGAAGAGGAGAATGTCGGGAGCCTCGAAATCGAGAGCTCAATAAAACCATTTGAACTAAATTCAAAAGTTTCAAAAAAGTAAATGGTGGCGGAGACCGTGACGGCCAGCCGCCACCATTTATCGCAGAGAGATTATTATATTAACGGGGTTTAGATATCAAATCGTGTGATCTCGTAGGCAAGAATGCCGTGGTCGGGAGTCAACATGTAAACCTGAACAGCATTACCGTCGGGAGAACGGGCAAACTTGACATCACCCATAGCACGGTTTATACCGGCAAAATTATCGCCCAGGACAGTCTTACCTGATTCAAACGTGTTGGCTGAAGTCATACCTGTTACATCAGGACCGGTTCCGGCAATTCCCGATGTACCTTGCGCATTACCTTCACGTGAGTCAAAGATAAAGCCATCGGCAAGCGAGTTAGCTGCAGGAGCTGATCCTATATCAGCGACATAAAGTCGTTGGAAAACAGTCGCTCCTGAACCGTCATTACCACTCGACACCGCAACAAGATGGCTTCCATTGAACTCAATGTAGTCAACACCGTGGGTATTGCCGGCCCACCAATGGCTTTTCGGAGCTGCGAAGTCGAAAGCACGACCACCGGCCGAACCGATAGGAGCACAAACCACAGTAGCACGGAAGTTACCGGTGTGCCACACATATCCATAAGGAGGCTTGTTGGTCATTGGAGCGCAGTTGGTCGACGACCACATCGAAACGACACCACCGGCATACTCAACAAACAGATTACCATCGGGCTTGCCATCCTTGAACTGGAAGAACCAGCAACGATAGGATTGCAGTACAGCAGTTGTGATAACGGCATCGCCACTGAAAATGTCACCACGACAGTTAACGTTATAGAACATCTCGCGTGTTGGCCATGCTGCAGCGGCAGCGAAGTAAGAACCCTTTGAATCGGCCCAGAAAATGCTTGTGGGAGGATTCTGGATACCATCTTTCCATGCAAAGATGCGAACCTCAGAAGGTGTCTGTGTCAAGTTATTATCGGTATAAGAAGCTGCAATCAAGTGATTGTTATCATCGTGGCAGATAGCGCGGAACTGACGGTCGGTGGGCATACCTGTAGTATTAACCTTCACGTCAACTTTCTTACCGCTGTAACGGTCAAGCACAATCATATCGGCTACATTGGCATGGTTGCTCAGAATCAGATAGTCATCAACCACAGCCATTGTAGTGGTATTGTTTTTGACAAGACCGAGGTCATTATCGGTATAGAACTGGAATCCGAAGAGTCCGCCTATGTATCCGACTCCTTGATCAAGAACATCGGGAACCTGAACCTCTACGTCATAGACTGTTTTCGACTCACCATTTTGAGAAACAACAGTCACTTCAGGCAGACCGCTGAGATCAACATAACCTGTCTCCTCATCGAGAGTAGAACAACTTAAGGTAGCCCAAGGTGAAGTATTGATCTTGACCTCGTGAAGAGCGCCATCGACCGACGATGATGTCTTCGCTACAACGATCTTGCCATGTTCGCCATCAGTTTCAGGATCACGAATAACAACAGCCGTGCGCTCACTCTCGACTAAGATTGCCGACAGGACTTTAGACTCATTAGACTTAGTGTACTCCGCCTTGATACTGTAGTGGGTTTTACGACCTTTGGGGTCAATGAGATAGGTATCGTAACCCTTTGAAAGATCATGAATACCGGAGAGTACCGGGCTGAACATATAGCCGGTAGGCAACTGAGCCTCGAGTTTCATCTGAGTGATATCGCCCATGACTGGGTCGGTATCGCTGATATAATAGGGAACCTGCACGGTAATAGTGCCGGCAACCTCATCTATGACCGAAGGGATTTCGGCTGCATATCCCTCGACAAGATAACCGGTAACTTGAAGATCGGCAGTGCCAGCGCCATCATTAATCTTAACGTCATCAACATCGACACAACCCGAAAGCAACATTGTCGATGCCAATAAACTTGAGAATAAATATTTTAGTTTCATTTTGTTTGCTGTTTTAAAGATTATTTCCAAGCTTCATTCTGCTCACACAACAGATTGTTCTGAACCTCGTTGTAGGGAATTGGGAATATCTCATATTTCTTTGGGAAGATACGGTCGTAGTTATCGGCCTCGATGACTTCATAACTGAACGAACCGTCGGCATTCTTGGTCACGCTCACTCCATGGACACGCTTTCCGTTAAGAACCTCCTGAGAGATGCCCCAGCGCATGATGTCATCATATCGGTGGCCCTCGAGACCAAGCTCACATATGCGCTCTTTCTGTAGATCTTTCAAATAGTCATTCCAATTGCCTTTCTGAATGAAATCGCTGACACCGGCACGGCGACGCGTCACATTAAGATCCTCGTAGGCCTGTCCCCACTGGTTAAGGCGGGCGGCAGCCTCTGAACGTATAAGATAAATCTCGGCAAGACGCATTTCGATCCAGTGCTGATCGCTGAGTTTATCTATAAAGTTAAAGGCTTTATCATCACTCTTTGAGCTCAGGAACTTACGCACGTAGTAACCGGTAGTGCTTCGGTGTACGTTATCCTGGCCGGTGTGTGAATAGATCATGCACTGGTCGGTACCGCCGGGCCAGCATTGTATCTCGTTGCCCTTGAAAGTACTGCCATTGGCAAGAATCGATTGGTAAAAACGAGGGTCACGGTTTTTGAAAGGCTCGTTATTATAATTTGCAAGGTTGTCCCAATCAAATGTTTCCCATTTACCATTGACAAGGATATCAAATTGTGAAGCATACTCCTCGGTAGGAGTGGCAGCTGCCCCATACAGATCTTCATGCCCCATAGCGGCAGCAAAACTTGGAGGACACATATAGGTATCGTAGTCGTGCTGTTTCTTGCCAACTTCGAAAAGTACAGGGATTATAAGCTCGCTATTGACGGGATTGGTATATATAGTACCTAATGTTGTAGAAAGCTGGTATTTATCAGACCTGATAACATTATCAGCGGCATCAAATGCATCTTGCCAACGACCGGCATAAAGAGCTGCACGGGCTTTCATAGCTTCAGCAGCCGACTTTGTGATTCGACCATAGTCGGTAGCTTGCCATGACTCCGGAAGATCTGCGATTGCCTTGTCAAACTCATCAAGAATAAACTGCCATGTTTCCTCTTTGGAGGCACGCGCTTTGTTGTTTTCCTTACGGTCATCTACCTTATCCTCACTTACACGAAGAACTACGCCTCCATGAAACTTGGCAAGTTCAAGATAGGCAAATGCACGAAGAAAACGTACCTCAGCAACACGGGCTGCCACTTCCTGAGAAGGGAGTTTACTGAGTTTACCAGCCTTGGCATCAACAAGCAGGTAATTGAACTTGCGAATATGTTCATACATTGTCTTCCAGTTACTGCGTGGATTACTTTCAACAGTCATACTATTAATCTGACTGAAGAACTTGTTTTGGCCTTGATCGACACCATACCATGATGTCTTGATAAGATCGGTCCAGGCATCTTCAAGCATGTTGAGAGATTTTCCACACTCCACATTAGCCACAGAGTGGTAGATTATATACATATCTTTAACATACAGGTCAAGATTTTTTATCGATGCATAGGCTGTGGCATCGCTATACTTGCCTGTAGGATCGATATCGAGCGTGTCACACGACGGTGCGGCAACAGCTAAAGCAGCGATCAGACTTAATATATATTTTTTCATAATTATATTTTCACTTTATAATGTAATAGATCAGAATGAGAGGTCAAGACCGAAAGTGAACGTGCGCTGTTGGGGATAGAACGACCATACATAGTTACCGCTCTCAGGATCGAGATACTTGAACTCGGTGATAGTGAACAGGTTCATACCCGAAGCAAACACGCGGAGGTTCTCGATGCCGGCCTTTTTGGTAATATTCTTAGGCAGTGTATAACCTATAGATGCATTCTTCAAACGAAGGTATGCGCCATTGCGTTTCCAGAAATCAGACTTTGCATAGTTAGCTGCATTAGGAATATGTGTCAGACGTGGATATTCAGCATCAGGATTGTCAGGACGCCATGAGCCCTCAACAAGATATAAGGGAGAGTTGTCAACTCCGGCATAGAACGGACGTCCCATAGGACCGGCATCGGTAACATAGGTACCTGTAGTGCCTTTACCATAGAAAGCCAGGAACTTGTCACAGAGAGCCGCACCCTGGAATTGTAGTGAGATATCAAATCCTTTCCAATTTGCATCCATATTAAGAGCGAACATCATCTCGGGGCGAGGTCCGCGACCAATCCATGTCTGGTCTTTAGAGTTGATCACACCGTCACCATTAAGGTCCACATACTTGATATCACCAAGTTTTGGCTCTACTCCTATTTCATAACGAGGAGCTGTTGCCAGTTCTTCTTCGGTTTGGAACAAGCCATCGCTCTTGTAACCCATTACGGCTCCAATTTGTGAACCGAGCCCACTCTGCCAAGGCAATACTCCTGCACTCTCTGTTTTACGCAAAATCTTGTTGTGGGCATACGACAAGTTACCGCTGATGTTATAACCGACCTGTCCAACACGATTGGTGTGGCGCAGGGTGATTTCAATACCACGGCTGTCAAAACGTCCCTGAGTATCGACAAGTGGATAGTTGTCGGCAAGCGATGGAGCAAAAGCTCCTTTAACTTCTGTAAGAATATCGTAGGTATACTTGTAGAAGTAGTCAAATTCAAATCCTAAGAGGCCATTCCACATGGTCAATTCCAAACCAATATCATAAGAACGGGTTTTCTCCCATGTGAGGTCATACTGGAGATATTTTGTTTCAGGAACCAAGGTAGGACCGGCAACAGGACTTTGACCGAACACCATCTGATTAGCGTTGTAATCCATGAATCGGCGGTAGATCCATTTATATGCATCGTCAAGGTTGTCATTACCGGTAAGACCTATCGAACCGCGAAGTTTAAGGAAGTCGACCTTGTCACCAAAGAAATCGCGGGCCCAATCTTCTCTCGAAATAACCCAACCGGCCGATACCGACGGGAAGAAACCATAGCGATAGCCAGGAGCAAAGAGATAGGAACCGTCATAGCGGAACGAGAACTCAGCAAGGTATTTTTCATCATAGTTGTAAGCAAAACGTCCGGCATAACCTTCTGATGCAGTGTATCCGGCTGATTCATGGTTACCATCTTTCGGACGAATTTCGTCACCGAAGTTCAAATAAGGCAGATCATAAAGATTGAAATTCCAGCGTGTGGCATCGGTCGATGTCGATGAATTGGTAATTCTCTCATAAAGCAAGACTATATCAACATTATGCTTGCCTGCAAAGGTGTTACTATAGCTGATCATAGGACGCAGAACAACCTGCTGAAATCTTTGGTCTCCATTCACCAAACCACCGTTCGCTGCCAGACTTGTAGCAGGACCATAGGTATAAGTCATGGTACCGGGGGTAAAGTTCATCAAATCGTAAGAGTAATTGAATGCCTTGCTGTTGATGTTGCGCCAGTCCCAGCTGAAGAAGAACGAAGCCTTGAGGCCGGGAAGGAATGGAGCTTTCCAATCGACACGTCCGGCAGTATTAAGAGAGATATTACGTGTCTTGTGGAAACCCGAGTTTCCGATCGAGTACTCGGGGTTCGCGCTCGGGACACGGAACGCACCGGTAGGAGCACCATACAAAGGATCGCTGGGATCGCACATATAATAATATTTCGGAATGTAGGGCAATGCATACAACATTACGTTTTCCAAATTGAAGCCACCGACATCACCGCTCTGAGCCATCTGATGACCCGAATTATCATTACTGTCGGCTACAGTACCTACGACATTGAACATAACGTCAAACATATTGCCGATCTCGGTAGTAACATTTGAACGGAAGTTTCCACGTTGATAGTTCATACCATCGACCATACCGTTCTGTTTCATGAAACCGCCCGAAAGGAAGTAACGGGACTTCTGTGTACCACCGGTAATCGAGAGATTGTGCTGGGTCGACAAAGTTGTCTTTTCGAAAGGTGACATCCAGTTGGTGTTCTCGATACCATCGGTGAGGTCACCGTTGTAAGTTGCGGCGATCATCTCGGGTGTAAACTTAACGGCAGAAGGATCGGTACCATCAAGCATCTGGGCACGATTGTACCATTCCATGTATTGGGTACCGTTCATCATTTTAGGAAGAGCGGTAGCATTATTCAATGTAACAGTACCACGGTAGTTGATGTTGGCCTTACCCTCAGCACCCTTCTTGGTGGTGATAATGATAACGCCGTTAGAAGCCTTCATACCGTAGATTGCACAAGAGGCAGCATCTTTCAAGATTGAGATAGACTCTACATCGTTGGGGTCAATTTCGCCAAGACCGCGGCTACCGCGATCTACGCCATCGATAATGGTAAGAACCGAACCGGCATCGTTATAAGATGAATAACCGCGAACCAGGAGTGATACACCATCGGCACCGGGACGTCCGCCCGACTGCATAGTGATCAAGCCGGGAAGCTTACCCGAAAGAGACTGTGACAGGTTGTTACCCACGCTCTTTACAATGTCTTTGGAAGTCACCTGGGCTACTGCGCCGGTCATGGTGACTTTCTTTTGCTGGCCGTAGCCTACTACCACTACCTCATCGAGAAGCTTGGTGTCCTCGACCATGGTGACGTTGATTGTAGTTTTTCCTGATACCTTTACCTCCTTGGCCTCCATACCTATATAGGTAAAGGTTAGCGTGCCGTCGGCGGGGGCGTTGATTGTGTACTGGCCATCGATGTTGGTCGATGTACCCACTTGTGAGCCTTTCACCATTACTGTTACACCGGCCAACGGTTCGCCGGTCTCATCTTGGACCGTACCCGATACGCTAACCTGTGCGCCTGCGGTGAACGAACACACCAATAGCATAGAGAGAGACACCAGCAACATTTGCATGCGGGCGACTATGCCTTGCGTACTTTTTTCGCTTTTAACGCGCATAGAATGAAAATTTAAGGTTAATTAATTGGTTTATTGATTATTATAAGTATTCTATGAAGTTCTACGTGCTTGAATAGCTGCGATATAACCTCGTTTCTTTAATAATTTTTTACAAAACTACATATTCCGACAACAACCACAACACGATTTTAGTTAAACTTCGTTAATCATATTGGATTTATTAAACTTTTTTCAAAAACATGTTTTATAACATATTTTTAACAGAGACACAGACCGGGCGCACACAGGGGGGGGGGATACAAAAG
>CANOKG010000092.1 GCA_947566655.1 uncultured Muribaculaceae bacterium
GACCGGTTCTGCAAGCCGTTCTGACCGTATGGCCAAGTACAACCAGCTCCTCCGCATCGAGCAGGAGCTCGGCGACGCTGCTGCATATGGCTGGGGTAAAAAGACCAAAATGCCCCAGGCTTAAGCCACGAGCATAAACCCCATATTCAAAGCGGGTGCCCGACTGTAGTCGAGCGCCCGCTTTTGTATTAAGAGGTTGTTTAATAATATAAGTAACACCGGTCTCCGATCTTGAGCGTAGAGAAATCGTGATTTTTCTTTTATCATCATCGGCTTTTGCTTATCTTTGCATTACTTAACTCCACACCAGTTCAATGATATTCGATTTTAACTTCCAGGCTACAACTATAATTCTTCTAAGCGCGTTGCTGCTTGTAACCATCTATGTTACCACCCTCGTGAGGGCTCGTATAGCTTTGCCGGCAAAGATTGCTAACCTACAGGATGAAGAGCCCGACCGTGACGATCCTCAACCTGTATCGGTAGTCGTCTACGCCCGTGACAACTCAGCCCGCCTGGAACTGCTACTCGATGATCTGCTTAAACAGCAATACAGTGCACCGTTCGAGATAATTGTAGTCAACGACAGCGGAGGCTATACATGCAGCGATGTAGTAACCCGACTATCGATAAAACACTCCAACCTCCGAATGACCTTCGTACCCGAGCAGGCCCACAACCTGTCGCGAAAGAAACTGGCCGTGACGTTGGGGCTGAAAGCTGCACGCTACCCCTATGTGCTGCTGCTCAACGCTGAGTGTCGCCTTGCTTCCAACCGCTGGTTAGCTACTATGGCCCGCGACACCGAGAAGGTAACATTAGGTACAGCCTGCATAACACCCGACGAGGGCACACCCGATCTGACCCCCATTCAACGTCTTGATGCCTCCAACACCACCATAATCTGGATTGTTGCTGCCGCTCTGAAACATCCATTCCGCGGCACCGGTTATAACCTTGGTTACCCATCGGCTACATTCTTTGCCAAAGATGGATTTGCAGGCTCGCTCAATCTCAAAGCCGGCGACGACGATCTTTTCATAAACAAGATCACAACCCCAGCCAACACCCGGGTTGAACTCTCGTCAAGCTCACGCGTGGCAGTGACCACATCCCACGCCCGCCAGCTGTACCGCGAGCTCAAAATCAGCCATCTTTTCACCGGACGCCACCTGCCGAGCCACCCCGTGATTGAAACCCTGCCGTTAGTGCTATGGGCCTCCATAGTTTTAGCCGTTGCAGCTACTCTGCTTGCGTGGCCCAACATGTCGGTACCCGTTGCATCAGTTATTCTGCTGCTTCTTCAGTGGATTTTAACAGCAAGGGCATGGCACACGACAGCTGCCGTTCTCGGTTACCCGGTATCATATCTCGCTGTAATTCCTCTATTACTGCGACTTCCACTTCATAATCTGCGCAACCGACTCATAGCCCGGAGCAATAAATCACAGCACTACACATGGCAAAAGCAGAAAAAAATATAACCAAAACCAACGTGGCCCGACTGCTCGACAAGGCCAAGATTCCCTACGAGCTGGTTCCTTATCCCGTCGATGAGAACAACCTCGCGGCCCAGCACATCGCCGACTCACTCGGTGAGGATATCAACCGCGTGTTTAAAACACTCGTGCTACAGGCCGACAACCGCCAACACCTCGTGTGCGTAGTGCCGGGTAACACCGAGATAGACCTCAAGAAAGCGGCCAAAGCCTCGGGGCACAAAAAGGTTGAGATGATTCCCATGAAGGAGTTGCTGCCGCTGACGGGCTACATACGTGGCGGATGCTCACCAATAGGGATGAAGAAGCCGTTTGCAACATTCTTCCACTCGTCGGCGCTCGACTTCGACTCGATTTATGTGAGCGCCGGACAGCGTGGCCTCCAACTTATGATCAATCCACAGGCTCTGATCGACTACGTGAAAGCCGTCGTAGCCGACATTGCCACTTTGCCCAACGACAATAACAACGACAACAATGAGTAACAGTTTCGGTAACATATTCCGGCTCACCACATTCGGCGAGTCTCACGGTCCGGCCATAGGGGGAGTGATCGATGGCGTACCCTCAGGTTTTAACCTCGACCTCGACGCTATACAACGCGAGCTCGACCGCCGTCGCCCGGGACAGAGCGACATAGTAACCGCCCGTAGGGAAAGCGATACCGTCACACTGTTGTCGGGCATCTTCGAGGGGATGACCACCGGCACCCCTATCGGCTTCACCATCCCCAACAGTGACCAGCACTCGGCCGACTATGACAACATGCGCGGTGTGCTGCGACCATCCCATGCCGACTTTACCTACACGACCAAATATGGTCTGCGCGATCATCGTGGAGGCGGCCGTTCATCGGCACGCGAGACTGCTCCTCGCGTTGTTGCCGGTGCCATCGCACGACAAATTCTTAGCCGGCTCGGTGTCACCATACAGGCTTATACCAGCCAAGTAGGAGATATAAAACTTGACATTCCCTATACCGAACTCGACTTGTCGCTCGTGGAGTCAAACGCTGTGCGTTGCCCCCACGAGGCCTGTGCCTTGAGAATGATTGACCTCATCAAGGAGATCAAGAGTCAGGGCGACACCATAGGAGGTGTGGTAACCTGCGTGATCAAAGGAATGCCGGTCGGACTCGGAGAGCCTGTCGGCCAAAAGCTGCATGCCATGCTCGGAGCCGCGATGCTTTCGATCAATGCAGCCAAGGGGTTCGAGATAGGACTCGGCTTTGACGGTGCCGGTATGCGCGGTTCTGAAGCTATCGACCCGTTCGACATCGACCAAGAAGGCCACGTAACCACAACTGCCAACCACTCCGGTGGGGTGCAAGGTGGAATCTCCAACGGTGCCGATATATATTTTAATGTAGCATTCAAGCCGGTCGCCACTCTGTTGAGACCTATTGAAACGATCTCCGAGGATGGCAAACCTATAACACTGCAAGCCCGTGGCCGTCATGACCCGTGCGTAGTTCCACGTGCAGTTCCGGTAGTCGAAGCGATGGCCGCCATGACAATACTCGACGCGTGGCTCATGAACAAAAGCACCTCGTTCAATCAACTATAAGCGATGAGCTTTCCACTCTACACCGACTATGCCACTTACCTTGCCCGCCACTTCACAGGCAAGGTACAGAAGCTCACGGTCAACGCAGGCTTCACTTGCCCTAACCGCGATGGCTCCAAGGGTCGGGGTGGTTGCTCCTACTGCAATAACTCTTCGTTCAGCCCCAATCTTGATGCAGCCTCGACATCAGTATCGGCACAACTCGAAGCCGGCAAACGATTTTTCGAGCGCAAATATCCCCATATGAAGTATTTGGCCTATTTTCAGAGCTATACCAACACCTATGGAGATATAGACCGGTTGTTGGCTCTTTACAACGAGGCACTTTCAGTGGAAGGGGTCGTGGGCTTGATAATAGGAACACGCCCCGATATGATGCCCGACCGGCTACTCGACCGGCTTTCACAAATTGCCACTCGCCACTATGTCATGATAGAGTATGGTGCCGAATCGTGTCACGATGCCACCTTACAGCGCGTAAACCGGTGCCACTCATGGGCCGACACTGTTGATGCCGTGGAGCGCACCAAGCGGGCCAGTCTTCATGTAGGCCTGCACCTTATCATGGGATTGCCGGGTGAAACACGCCAAATGATGCTACAGACCATACAGCAAGCCTGTCGGCTTCCAATCGATGTACTCAAGCTACACCAGTTGCAGATTCTTCGAGGAACACGCTTAGCCCTTGAAACCGATCAAGTGCCTACATTCAGCGTCGACGAGTACCTCGATCTGTGTTGTGAGATAGTTCGACTCGTTCCGCCTGATATTGCGATCGAACGCTTCACTTCATCAGCACCGGCCGACCTGCTTATAAGTCCACGCTGGGGACTGAAAAACTACCAATTTGTAAACCTGCTGCATAACCGTCTAACCAACAGCCAATGAGAACCGATACCCTATATGTAAGCGACATGGACGGGACTCTGCTCGACAACAATAGCCTTGTGAGTCCACGATCAGCCGAAATCATAAGCACACTATCACACGAAGGTGCCTTGATAACGGTAGCTACCGCCCGCACTCCGGCCACTGTCGACCCGCTGCTCGCCAACACCTTTACCCGTTGTCCTGCTATAGTTATGACAGGTGCGGCTCTATGGGATCGCCAATACAGGCAGATTGTCGACCCGGTAATCTTACCTCCCGGTGTAGCCGCTGAGATTGTCGACAAGTTTAATGAAGTGGCGCTCGACCCGTTTATCTACACTATAGCCTCTCCTACCCACATCGACGTATATCATGGCGTTGACATGACACCCGGCGAAGAAGATTTTTACCAGACACGCCGCCATCTCCAACTAAAGAAATTCCATATAGGCTCCATGCCGTCGGGCGATGGCGGGATGAACCGCACTATCCTGCTGTTTGGCATCGGTGATACCGGCCGTGTAGCCCGTCTTGCATCCATGCTCGAAGGTCGCTCCGACTGTTCAGTCTCGTTTTACCCCGACATAACATCACCGAGCAGATCACTTATCGAGATTTTCGGTCCCGGTGTTTCAAAAGCCAACGCCCTGACCCGCCTTGCCGACAAATTGGGAGTCAAGCGAACGGTAGTGTTTGGCGACAACCTCAACGACCTGTCGATGATGGCAGTTGCCGACCTCGCTGTAGCCGTCGACAACGCCTATCCCGAAGTAAAATCAGCTGCCGACAAAGTAATAAGCTCCAACTCGAGCGATGCCGTAGCCCGCTTCATCCGCGAAGACGAATAGAAGCGACCAAAACCAATAACCAAACGCCTAATTAATTCTTAATTTTGAAACTTACGAGCGAAATATACGAGCTACGCCGATACGGCACCTGGTTTATCCTGGCAATCGCCATAATCATGGTAGGGTTCTTCCTTTACATCTCCAACAGGCTCGTCAACGACCTTACCATTCAGGAACGTGAACGAATGGAGGTGTGGGCCGGCGCGACACGTCAAATTGCACGAGTTACCGAGATAGCCGATAATGAATCGGCTTTCACCAGCGCTGAAGACCTCGAATTTTTGCTCAGCATTCTGGCCGGCAACCACACCATCCCGGTGCTGCTCACCGATGCCAACGGCACCATCATTGACCAACGCAACTTCGATCTACCTGAACCGGCCGACTCCATCTCACCGCTTTCCGACACCAACTTAGCCTATCTCGAGGCAAAACTCCAACAACTCAAGCAAAGCAACAACATAATCCAGATAGTCATCTCTCCCGATAATAGCCAATACCTCTACTACGACGATTCCAAGCTTCTCAAACGTCTCGGCTACTATCCTTACATTCAGCTACTCGTGATGATAGCTTTCATCGGGGTGGTCTACTTTGCCTTGACATCAACAAAACGAGCTGAACAGAACAAGGTGTGGGTTGGGTTATCGAAGGAGACCGCCCACCAGCTCGGCACTCCCATTTCGTCACTGATGGCCTGGATGGAACTGCTCGAATCGCTCGGAGTCGACCCTGAAACGGTCAAAGAGATGAACAAAGATGTAAACCGACTGAGCACAATCGCCTCACGCTTCTCCAAAATAGGTTCACGCCCACAAATGGAAACCGATGACCTTAATGCCGTAGTGGTTCATGCAGCCCAGTACATGTCGACCCGCATATCCCAACGCATCAATTTCAGCCTTATTCCGGCTCCTCAGCCAGTACCTGTCAACATGTCGGCCCCGCTGTTTGAATGG
This sequence comes from uncultured Muribaculaceae bacterium, assembly GCA_947566655.1. GTDB lineage: Bacteria > Bacteroidota > Bacteroidia > Bacteroidales > Muribaculaceae > JAAVFS01. Next base: position 5,743 of record CANOKG010000092.1, read on the forward strand.
GTGATGGAGAATCTTATCAAGAATGCTGTCGATGCCATGGAAGGCACAGGCTCAATCACCGTTGCCATAGGAATTGACGGCAACAATGGCTATGTCACCGTCAGCGACACCGGCAAGGGTATCTCAAGAAAGAATTTCAAAACAATTTTCAACCCCGGCTACACAACCAAGACCCGAGGTTGGGGACTCGGATTAACTCTGGCCAAGCGTATAATCGACCAATACCACCGTGGAGAGATCTACGTCAAAGAGTCGGAACCGGGTCGCGGAACCACCTTCCGCATCGACATCCCGCTCCAGCAAAAGGATAGCACCGATTGATACTTCAAACCACAAATTGTTCTGTTTGTGAATTTTTTTGACAAATTTATGTTAAATAAAGCAATATAAACAGGCCTAACTTGCACATGTCGAGAAAAATGGCTTCCTTTGCATGTGTGTTTTTCATAGTATTAGATTAAGATAAAGGTTTATGTAAGCGGGTTGTCGTGAGACAACCCGCTTATTCTATACCGTAAACGAACTTATTTAACATTTTAAACGTTTATAGAGTATGTTCGTAATTAACGTCTATTCATCACTTCACTACTTATGAAAAATATTATAACTTCAATCACACTGCTTGCATCCTGTCTCTCAGTTCTCGCTAACGACCAAGCGAGCGAATACATACGCCACCTGCTCATGCTCCCCGATTACCACGGTAAAGTCACCTACAGTGTACTGTTGCCACAGGCCGAGGATCCCGTAACCTACGAGATTGACATGCACTCGACATTCATGCCGGCCGACACATTGTCGCCATGCCGCTACCTTATAGAGTGGATCATGGAGCGCGAAGATGCCGACAACATCTCCAAAGGCTTCTCGGCCTACCTCGACGGTGCCCACTACCGCTATCGCGACAACCGGCTTCAGGAGTATCACTGGAGTTGGGACTCACTGCCTTTTATCATGGCCAACGGCGGTGTACAAGGGAGCGCCCAGTTTGCCGATGTGCTACCACAGTTTGTAGGAAGAGAGATCGACCGCCTCGTTGCCGACAGCAACTTTGTACATGTATGGTCGCCCGACACGATAAGCGACGGACGCCATGTGGCAATGCTCACCGGGCAGTTGCTCTATCATGGGTATGTAAGCAAGGAAGCCACCTACATCTTCGAGCCTGCCACCATGATGCCTGTTTCGATAGAGTTGGAGAACAATCCCGGCTCAATAAGCGAACAGACTGTCACCATCAAGTATACACTTAACGACAGCGAGGCGTTCCCCATCGCAGGCGAAAATGATCTTATAGAGCGCTATCCTATTGTGTTCGAGAAATACCGTGAGAGCAACTTCCGCGTCGAGAATCTGCCGGGCACACAGTTGCCCACATTCAGCTGTCCCGCGGGCAAAGAGCGCTACTCCTACAACCGCGGAGACAGTTTCGACACGCCCGTAGTGATAGCTATCCTTGATGACAACGGAGGCAACATAGTCGATACCATAGAGCAACTCAGAACTGCATGCGATGCATCTCCCCGACCTTTTGATATCATATTTGCATTCACTACCACCGATTCAGAACATGCTGCCGAACTCACCGGCCGCTGCCGACAAGGCGAACGCGTGCTCACATCGGCCAAGACCCTTGCACGCGACTGTGGCGTCAGCTCATTTCCCACATTGCTGTATGTCGGTCGCAATGGACGTGTTGCCGATGTGACCTTAGGCTACAACAAAGAGCTAAGCTCGGTTGTTATACAGAAAGCAACTTTAAATTTTTGAAAAATGGAAACAGTATATTTTAAAGGGACCGAATGCCACACTGCCGGTAATTTGCCCGCAGTCGGCACCGAAGCCCCCGACTTCACCCTCGTCACCCCCACCCTCGACGAGGTATCAAAAGAATCACTTAAAGGGAAACGTATTGTATTGAACATCTTCCCGAGCCTTGACACCGAAGTATGCGCCATGTCAGTGCGCCGCTTCAACGATGAAGCCTCCAAGCTCGACAACACAGTGGTTCTTGCAGTATCGATGGACTTGCCGTTTGCAGCCGGACGATTCTGCACCGCCAACGGCATCAAAAACGTCATCCCGGCATCGGCATTCCGCCGTGGCGAGTTTGTAAAAAACTATGGAGTAGAGCTTATTGACGGCCCGTTAAAAGGCCTCCTTGCCCGCGCCGTCATCATCATAGACAGCGACGGCAAAGTCAAGTACCGCGAGCTCGTCAACGAGATCACCAACGAGCCCGACTACAAAGCCGCCCTCTCAGTGCTGAAGTAGCAGCACCGCTCTGACACCCCCGACAATTCAGACAACTCTGACAACTATTTATCGTTGTCGGAGTTGTCGCTTTTAGGTGGATTTTTATCGCGATAAGATGTACGCGCCTTGTACATCAGCTCTTTTATACCACCATTTTCACGAAATTGTTGTTGCTGGGCGATAATCAACCTTGACAATAGATAAGTAGCGACATGTATAAGCGCCATACAAAAGTTGCAATAGCTCTCAGCATCATATCTCATGGCAAATTTCATAGGATTTTCTCTAAAATTGTCACTATTGATATAACGTTTGAGATCCAACGCCCTTTGACTTTCTTTACTCCATATAGGTAAATTATGTTGACGTAAATAGTCCTCATAATCTAATCTCAGTTCTTCAAGAGATGCCTTTGCAACATTAGTCAATTTGATTTCAGTTTCTTTTGACGTAGCCGACGCTACACTTCCTTCAGCGATATTTTGCTTACCGCTACGTGCCGCCTGTTCCATTTGATCACATGTGCGGCTATGGGAACTTACAAATCTTTTTATAAAGATAACAGTTAAATCATGAATGACTTCAGCAAACTGGTAAGCTTTCAACGAACGGTATCCTCCCGACGACGGCAAAAAATAATGATTTGAATCCATGGCAATAGACTAATATATATAATTGCAACGAAGATACAACATTGAATAGAAATATCAAAACAAAAATATCACTAATACAATAATTATACCTTTGGGTCCATTTGGGTCATTTGGGTCATTTGGGTCATTTGGGTCATTTGGGTCATTTGGGTCCTTTGGGTCCTTTGGGTCCTTTGGGTCCTTTGGGTCCTTTGGGTCCTTTGGGTCCT
>CANOKG010000093.1 GCA_947566655.1 uncultured Muribaculaceae bacterium
CCCCTCAAAAGCGAGTGCAAAGGTAGGCACTTTCTGTATTCCTGCCAAATATTTTGATTACATTTTTTCTGCCGGTTTTGACCGATTACACCTATCTCGCTATCATTCAACAAAATCAACAAATGTTAAAATTATGTTGTAGAACATGTTTTCGATCTAAGCCAACACTAACTCAAAATATAACAGTGATATCCACAGAATAAAAAGAATCAATTTCTCAGGACATGATTGTCGAATTAAATAAAATTAAGTATCTTCGCAACATGATACTCAAATATCATTCAACAAACAATCAAGACGGCTAAAATGAAGTTAAGATCAATTTTTATCATATCGGCACTTGCTACAATTCTGAATGCACAAGCTATTCTTCCATCAGAAGCTGTATTTCACAATGAAGCTTCAGATACAACACGCATTAATACATTATTAAATAAAGTCATTGATGAACCGGACCCCCTTAAGAGAGTTCTGATAACTGCACAAGAATTTATTGGTACGCCCTATGTAGCAGGAACTTTGGAAGGCGAATCGGAACAGTTGATAATAAATCTTGACGAAATGGACTGTACTACGTTTATTGAAACCGTAGTTACAATCGCATATACTGCCGGAGAACGTCGAAATTCATGGCGCGACTATGTTCACAATCTTGAAAAGATCAGGTACCGCAATGGCTCCCTGAGCGACTATGCCTCACGACTGCACTACTTCAGTGACTGGGTGGTAGACAATACTCATCGAGGCACCGTGAAAGAATACACCACTCGGATGCCCGAAAACGACTGGATGGTTAAAACACTCGATTTTATAAGCCAAAACCGAGATTTATATCCCGCACTCAGCGATTCTACCCAATATGAACGTATCAAAAGTTGTGAAATAGGATACCGCAACCATCGATTCCCCTACATAAAAGCAGGCCGCCTGTTAAGCAAGCCCTATATGGCAGCTTTAAAAGATGGTGACATTGTAGCTTTGACCACAAAAAAGCCGGGACTCGATGTTACCCATCTCGGCATAATAGTAAAAAAAGACGGCATACCGTACCTATTACACGCTTCAAGTAAACATGGCAAAGTAATAGTTGATGACCTCCCCCTTAATGACTATATCAAACGCAGTTCAGCAACCGGAATAAGAATAATAAGACTAAACGAATAGCATTCTCATTACAATAATGTTAAACGAGGATTCAGCCCAATCATTTTTTTAAAAACAACCGATAAAATTTGAGTCCCATTACGGGAACCACAATAGACGACACTATAGAGGCAATCAGATAGAAACCTAAATAACACAAGGTTGCCTGACTTGCCACTAACGCCGTAAATAAACCTGCAAGTGCCAACTGTCTACCTACACCACCCATATTATATTTCATTCTATAAACAATGTAGACACTCACAGCATAGGCAAAATACCATAATATATATGCAATGCCTACACCATCAAGACCTCCAAGTTTATAACCGACTATATTGAATAGCAAATACAGTATGGAACTTAATGTTTCGGTAAATAAATAGGTCGCCCCATCACCGCGGGCCAGTATCACAAACGCAAAGACAAACGATACTGCCTTGAATATGGTTCCAATAGCGGCTAAAAGGACGAAACCGGCAGCGCCTAAAAAACTATCATCATAGAGCAAGTGAATAGCTATCGGAACCATATTCATAAACAGCACAATGCAAGCAGTCAAGCCAACAAGGAGCATAGATAGCTCATGTTTTACAAACAGTTGCGTACGAGTACGACTCGTTACTACCGATGACAATCGCGGATAAAACTCTACCGATAACGCTGAAAACGCCAAACCTACATACTGATTTACAATAGTATAACCAGCCTGATACACACCTAAATTATCGACACCCATTTGCACACGCAGCCACGCAAGAAAAATGTATTGAGCAACTACAGTTGTAAATATCGCCACGGTCATCAACATACCAAGTTTAATTATAGGTTTAGACATAGACACAGCTTCGGCAACAGAAACCTGAGCGGTCTCAATAGTGTGCGATTCTATAATAAAAGCCAAACACGCCCCCACAGCAAATGCCAAGATAGACGGCACAATGCCATCAAATGCCAACACCTTGATAAACACGATAGACAATACTGTTGCTGCAATACCTCCCCACATCGAGGCACGTGCCAGACGATTCAAGAGTTGATGTGCCTGCAAAAGAGCTTTGCGAGACTCTGACACAGCACCAGCAAGCACCACAACCGATAAACATATAAACGGTACCGTATGGTCGGTATCGCCAAAAGTCCATCGGCTCAGCACCGGTGATATAGCTATAGTCAACAAGCATCCGGTCAATCCCAATATCCAACCTAACCGCCCAACTACCATTGACAATCTCGACCTTAGCGAAACAGGCGAGCCGGCTATATCTCTGACACTACTGATATTGATACTTAATTGAGTTAACTGATTAAGAACCGCCAACGAATTGTTATACAATCCAAAGACAGCGACTCCAGCCGTACCAAGACAGATAGCAATAACTTTTGTCCTTACAATCGAACATATAATCATCGCGGCCTGCACCGAGCTAAACAGACTCAGTGCATTGAAAACGCGTCGTGATGTCGATTTTGTATTGGACATTTCAATGTCTCAGCCATAGTTCGGGATCTTCCTTCTCCTTCTCCTTGCGTAATTCGAAGTGAAGTACACTACGGTCACCATCGGCCTTATCTATATACAGAGTACCGAGCGACTGACCGGTTTTAACTTTGTCGCCTTTCTTAACATTAAGTAATGCAATATTGGCGTACACTGTCACATAGTCTCCATGTCTCACAACTATAACATTATTATAGCCTGCAAGTTTAAATATCTGGGATACCTCACCATCAAACACGACTTTTACCGAAGCCCCCTTAGATGCTTCAATATCAATACCAGCATTGTTTGTCTCGACTTTTGGCAAACGTGGATGCTTCTGACGCCCAAACTTCTTTACAATAGTATAAGGTTGCGAGACTGGGAAAGGCAGTTTGCCTTTGTTATTTTCAAACGTACCATTTAATTTAACATTAGACTGAGACTTTGTGCCTGTAGCAAGTTCAGCCTGAGTCTCTTGACGCTGAGTCTGCCCCGGTTTGGCAGGCGTCTGAGGAGAAGTATTTGAACCATTCTGCTTACCTTGTGGCTTACGCTGTAGTTCTTCCTGCTGTTTTTGTCGACGTTGTCGTTCTGCTTCATCGCGGCGCTGTTTTTCCAATTCAGCCGCTAAAGCTGCTTCCAATTTCTTCTCCAATTGCTGAGCCTCGCGTTCACGCTTTTTCAATACCTCCTGCAACTGCTTATTTTGAGACCTCAGCGAGGTTACCAATCGATCAGTTTCAACACGTTTACGCTCAAGAGTCTTTCGCTGTTGCTCAACTCGTCCTAAAACCCGATTATTAGACGCCCTCAATGAATCCAAACGCTGCTGACGCTCACTCAAAGATGCCCTTATATCTAATATCTCGGCCGATTTTCGCTGACGCCACCGCGAGAACTGACGCAGAGAGCGATAGCGTTGCCATGCCTGCATAAAACTCTCTGACGAGAATACAAATGTAATATCGTTCAATGAATTACCATTGGTTTGAGACTTTCGTAGTGCTGTACGATACTTATCAGACATCGCAACAAGACGCGAATTGAGCTCTTTTATTGAGTCGTTAAGCGGATTAATAAGCCTACGTATCGAGTCAGACGTTCCACGAAGCCTTCTCACATCCCGGCTTATATCGGTTATTTGCCCGTCAAGAAGCTCAAGCTGACGTAAATTATTTTCCACAGCCTGAGCATTCTGTTTCACACTACGCTGTGCCTGCTCAATCTGCTGCCTGTTTCGCCGTTGCTCCTTCTTGATTTTAGATGAACTCTGTGCTTGCATCGGCATTGACACAAGAAGTAATAATATAATGATAAATGATTGGCCTAAACGAAACATACTTTACGAAGCTAGACTCTTTAACAGATCATTCATATGCATGCGACGGTAATCATTTCCCGGGACTTTAAATGATGGCACTTTCACATTTTTAACGCTTACCGATGATGGTGTATATCGCACAGCAATCTTCAATTGATTCTTCCCTATAGCCACATCACTCGAGATTGATTGTGGCATAGACCCAATGACAGTCGAAAACCACCCAGAATACATACACGACACCTCTTTATGACCTGGTATGGCGACATGCAACGCCGACACATTAGGCTCATTGCCACCGATATCAAATACACAAGTATACTTTAATGGTTTAATAAATTGGACTACCGTCTTCCATTGATCGGACTCCTCATCGAGCCAATCAAAAGTCACAGAACGAGAACGCTTCAAAGCAGCAGGGTCTGAATCGGGGCCAAATAGACGCCCCAACAAAACCGATTGAAGCTGAGCTATATCAATACCGGCTGTCGAAGATAGCTTTGACATTGGTTCTACAACAGCTATTTTATGTACTTTATCCACACAGTAAATCGAATCGGGAGTTATATGACACACGGCCAATTCCATCCCCAGGAACTTCAACGATATGTGTATTAACTTGTTCTTCACCATATAGGCTTTACCCGAGAGAGAGAGATTCATTGGCGATTGTAATTCAACTTTAATATTGGTCGACATCTCGTCCCAAGCACCATAATTACTTACCATGCTATCAAATCGCATGTCAAGATTTGATGACTGTGTCACGGGAGAGGTCACACTTCCTCTATGAGAGCTACAGCCAGCCGCAACCAGAGTTAAAATTCCTATTGTTGAATATAGTAATCTTTTTAAGTGTTTCACTTGTAGAAATAAGTTTTATGTTTTAGTTTTTTTTGCAACAATTCATCATCGGGATCAAGTTCGGCAGCCATCTCCCAAAATTCCACAGCCTTATCAGGATCACTGTTCATAAAATAGATGTCACCGGCATGTTGATAAAGTTCGGCCGATGGAGACTCAGTTTGTTCCATAGCTCGATCTATAAACGCCTTGGCCTCTTTATAATCACCCTTTTTAAACATTATCCAAGCATAAGTATCAAGAGAAGATTCATTGTCAGGATCTATATTTAAAGACCTGCGGCTCAACTCAGCTGCCTTATCAAGGTCCATTCCACTTTCAGTCATGAAATAGGCACAATTATTCATAGCCATCGCATTGGTTGGATCAAGCTTAATGGCCTTGTCATACAATTCAAACGCTTCATCAGACTTTTTCTGTTTATATTTAACATCACCCTGAGCAGCAACCACTTTTGATTTGAATTGATCGTTAATATCCTCAACAGCCAATGCCTGATCATACCACTTTAGCGCCTCATCATAATTATTATTAATTGAAGCAGCCTCTCCTGCAAGAAGCGAGAATAAGGGATTAGACTGAAACATCTCGGCAGCACGATGAGCCTTATCGTAGGCCGTATCATAGTCTCCGGCCGAGAAATAGAGACTGATTAATCCTCGCCATCTGTCTTCATTAGAGATATCAGTGTCCAGAACATATTCCTGTTGTTCGGCAGCCGACTTGTAATCATCTATTGCAACAAAGTAGGAACTATAAAGATCATGAACAGAGGCATCGTGAGGATACAAATCAACGAGTTTACCAAAAAGTTCGTTGATTTTCGGTTGCTTAAGCGAGTCGGTATACTGTTCTCTTACATATCCGGTCAAAATCTCAAGCTTGGTATTTAGTTCAAGATCGGGAAGTTCCAAAGCTCTGTAAACCTCTTTATCATAGGCCACCGTATCTCCTGTCTCCTTATAAAACTCGGCACGTTTATAGAAAGCCAATCCACTCGAGGGGTCAACTTGACAGGCCTCGTTATAATATTTCAATGCACTGTCGGGTAATCCAAGCGATTTATACAAATCGGCCGTATAAACTCTCGACTCGGGGCTGCGCGGTGTATTTTTAATAAGTTCGCGAGCTTCATTGACGGCATTTACGGTATCCCGCCGCGACATGTAACTAACCACCTTACGAGCAGTAAGCTGTAATGACGGACCTTCGGCTACTTGCACAGCATCCAACAAGTCAAGGGCTCGGCTTTGACTGATGGAATCGGCAGTGCGCGCTAAATAAGCATCGGCCAAACGCAGAGAGACATCGGTTTTAGTAGGATAAATTTCATGAAGTTTTTCCCAAACCCCATTGGCCCGCTGATTGTCACCAAGTTTCTCGCTTATAGTACCATACAATACCGCACCATAATAATCATCGGGATTAGCCTCGAAATGATTACTTAATAGTTCAAGCCCCTCAGCTGTCTTCTGGCTATCGCCCTTTGATAATAGTATAACATACAGTCCCAAATCTTGTCCTACCGATGTCTCGGAAGGGTTTAATTGATAGGCTCGTTTTATCAACTCGAAGTAGGCATCGGTATTATCCATCGACAACTGTCGTTGTGCCTCCATAAACATGTAGTCGGCCCGACGAGACTGAGCTTCATCCTGCCATTTCTTTTGACGAGCCTCAGAGTTCACCACTGCAAGCATTGCCAAAATTCCAAATACCGATAATATTTTACTTAAATTCATAAATAAACATTCAATTTACACCGGTGTGACCAAAGCCACCATCACCTCGTTCTGTTTCATCGAGCGATTCCACAGATTTCCATTGCACTTGTTCATGACGTGCAAACACCAACTGCGCGATGCGCTCTCCATCATTAATTACGAATGGGGTATCGGAAATGTTCACGAGGATCACTTTTACTTCTCCACGGTAATCAGAGTCTATCGTACCGGGCGCATTAGCCACCGTTACACCGTGTTTGGCGGCCAACCCGCTACGGGGCCTAACCTGACACTCGTAACCATGTGGTATCGACAAATAAATTCCGGTAGGAACCAGTGTACGCGCCAGCGGACCAAGGGTAACCGGTTCAGAGAGCGAAGCTCTGATATCCATTCCAGCCGCTCCAACAGTGGCATAGGCAGGCAACTCATTACTCGATTTATTTATTATTTTAACTTCAAGCGGTTTCATATATATAATTCTTAAGCCGAATTAACCATTTATATTTAAATACATTAACATGTATATATGGTATCACAGACACCTATATATATTATTAATCAAGCGAAGATACAAATAAAATTCGGTACAGCAAACAGTTTAATAAAATATAACCCGTGATACAAGTATATTATGGAATAAAATATCAGTCATACATACAAATAGACAACGGCCGGCTTGTCACACCTTAGAAAGGAAAAAGAGATCCATCGGCCAAAAAACTTAAAAAAAAGATTACAAAACGCCAAAAAAGTCTTACATTTGCAAGCAAAATAGACGCAACCCATCATTGCGTCTATTCAACATGTAAATAGATTATCACAATAATATCAGAGAATATCATTATCAATGAAGCTCTTACAGAAAAAACTTTCACAGTACACAGCGCCCCAAGAGGCAATGGCGGCAGGAGTCTATCCCTACTTCCGCGCAATTTCAAGTGAGCAAGAACCAGAGGTTATTATCAATGGCAAACGTGTTTTAATGTTTGGCAGTAATTGTTACACCGGTCTTGTATCAGATCCCCGCATTAAGGAAGCTGCTATAGAAGCAATCAAGAAGTATGGCACCGGTTGTGCCGGATCTCCATTCCTTAACGGCACATTGGATCTACACAAGCAGCTCGAGGCTCGAATAGCTCAATACATTGGCAAAGAGGATGTAATGATTTACTCAACCGGCTTTGAAGTTAACTTGGGTGTTGTTTCTTGCTTAACCGGACGTGAAGATTATATACTCTGGGACGAGCAGGACCATGCTTCCATCATCGAAGGCCGTCGTCTGTCATTCTCTCAATCATTAAAATATAAACACAACGACATGGAGTCGCTTGAAAAGCAACTCCAGAAATGTGATCCCGACAAAGTTAAACTTATCGTTACCGATGGTGTATTCTCAATGGAAGGTGATGTTGCAAACCTGCCAAAGATCACCGAACTCGCAAAAAAATATAATGCTACCGTAATGGTAGACGAGGCCCACAGTATAGGAGTATTTGGCAAAGGTGGCCGCGGAACTTGCAACCACTTTGGCGTAACCGATGATGTAGACCTCGTAATGGGAACATTCTCTAAATCGTTTGCATCGCTCGGTGGATTCATTGCCACCGACAAAGAGATCACCAATTTCCTTCGCCACCACTCTCGTTCCTACATCTTCACGGCCTCTATTACCCCTGCATCAACAGCCGCAGCATTAAAGGCAATTGACATCATGGAGCAGGAGCCCGAACGGCAGGAACGCCTTTGGGCTATGACAAATATGGCTCTCGAAGGTTTCAAAGCTGCCGGTTTCGAAATCGGCAATACCTCAACTCCGATCATACCGCTATACATCCGAGACAATATGAAAACCTTCGCTATCACCACCGAGTTATTCAATGAAGGTATTTTCGTAAATCCTGTAGTATCCCCGGCGGTAGCCCCACAAGACACACTGATTCGTTTCAGCCTTATGGCTACACACACTCCCGAACAAGTTTCGGAGGCGATCGAAAAACTAACCAAGGTGTTTAAACGTTATGAGATTATTAAATAATTACATAACAAAATCACATATTAACACACTAACTTTTTAAACTGAATAAATTATGAAAAAGAAATTCATTTGCACCGTTTGTGGCTACATACACGAAGGCGACGAGGCTCCCGAAAAGTGCCCCCTTTGCAACGCTCCAAAATCAAAATTCAAAGAACTTGATGACACTGAAGTTGTAAAATTCGTTACCGAACATGAAATTGGTGTAGCCAAGGGTTGTGATGAAGAAATGATCAAAGACCTCAACAATCACTTCATGGGAGAATGTACCGAAGTTG
>CANOKG010000094.1 GCA_947566655.1 uncultured Muribaculaceae bacterium
TTTGTTGCTTCTGTTCCTTTTGTCCTTTTGTTTCTTTCCCCCTAAGCCTATCAGCAAACTATTTTCTTGGACAGGGCTGCGCTATCGCTATTTGCTATTTTGAAGAATTTTTGTTACCTTTGCATGATTTACGAAGATTATAAAAAAAAATATTTTATGAACCCAATCAAAAAAACCATCACTCTGGCCGACGGTCGTACTATCACGCTGGAAACAGGCAAGTTGGCTAAACAGGCTGATGGAGCTGTAGAATTGCGCATGGGAGGCACCATGCTGCTCGCTACCGTGGTGTCGGCCAAGGAGGCCGGTGAGGGCGTTGATTTCATGCCCCTCCAGGTAGAGTATAAAGAGAAATTCTCTTCGGCCGGTCGTTTTCCCGGCGGTTTTCTTAAACGCGAAGGTCGTGCAAGCGACTATGAGATTCTGACTTCACGTCTTGTTGACCGCGTTTTACGTCCACTTTTCCCTGATAATTATCACGCTGACACATTTGTCAACATCACAATGTTCTCATCAGACGGTGTTGATATGCCCGATGCATTGGCCGGCCTGGCCGCTTCGGCTGCCATCGCTGTCAGCGACATTCCTTTCAACGGTCCTATATCTGAGGTTCGTGTAGCCCGCATCGATGGTGAGTTTGTGATCAACCCCACTTTCGAGCAACTCGAAAAAGCCGACATGGAGCTTATGGTAGGTGCTACCTACGATAACATCATGATGGTTGAGGGCGAAATGAACGAAGTATCGGAGACCGACCTTCTTAACGCCCTGAAAGCTGCCCACGCTGCCATCAAGGAGCAGTGCAAAGTGCAGATGGAGCTGGCCGAGGCTGCCGGCAAACTCGTCAAGCGCGAATATTGCCACGAGGTAAACGACGAGGCTCTCCGTCAGGACGTTCACGACAAGTGCTATGACAAGGCTTATGCCATTGCCAAGGCCGGATCGGCCGACAAGCACTGGCGTCAGAACTCATTTGACGCTATATGCCAGGAATATATCGACTCGTTGCCCGAAGAGGAACGCGACGAGAAGACTCCGTTGGTAAAACGCTACTACCACGATGTAGAGAAAGAGGCTGTGCGCCGCTGCATTCTTGATGAGGGTATTCGCCTGGATGGCCGTAAGACAACCGAGATTCGCCCCATATGGTGTGAGGTTGACTATCTGCCGGGGCCTCATGGATCGGCCGTATTCACTCGCGGCGAGACCCAGTCGCTCTCTACCGTAACCCTCGGTACCAAACTCGACGAGAAGATTCTCGACGATGTGCTCAACCAGGGCAAGGAGCGTTTCCTCCTCCACTACAACTTCCCGCCTTTCTCGACCGGTGAGGCTAAGGCTCAGCGTGGTGTAGGACGTCGCGAAGTGGGCCACGGTAACCTGGCACACCGCGCCTTGAAGCGTATGTTCCCCGATGATTTCCCCTATGTGTGCCGCGTGGTAAGCGACATCCTGGAAAGTAACGGTTCATCGTCAATGGCAACAGTTTGTGCCGGCACATTGGCTCTGCTTGATGCGGGCGTGAAGATGAAGCGTCCTGTGAGCGGTATCGCCATGGGCTTGATCACTGACACTGCCAGCGACAAATATGCTATTCTCTCTGACATCCTTGGCGACGAGGACCACCTTGGCGACATGGACTTCAAGGTGACCGGCACCCGCGAGGGTATCACCGCCACACAGATGGATATAAAATGTGACGGCCTCTCTTACGAAATTCTCGAACGTGCCCTCAACCAGGCTCGCGAAGGTCGCCTGCACATCCTTAATATAATCGAACAGACTATCCCCGAGGCCCGCGAGGACTACAAGCCACATGTACCACGCATCGTCACCAAGATAATTCCGAAGGAGCTTATCGGTGCTGTAATCGGCCCGGGCGGAAAGGTTATACAGGGAATCCAGGAGGCCAGCGGCGCAACTGTCTCGATCGACGAGATCGAGGATGGTGGCTACATCGAGGTAGCTGCTGCCAACAAAGCAGCCATCGACAAGGCTATGGAGATGATCAATGCCATCGTTCAACTCCCCGAGGAGGGCAAGGTTTACACCGGCAAGGTACGTTCAATTCTCGACTTCGGTGCTTTCGTGGAATTCATGCCCAACCGCGATGGTCTGCTCCACATCTCTGAGATCTCATGGGAGCGCATCGAAAACATGGAGGCAACCGGCATCAAGGAAGGTGATACACTGGAGGTTAAGCTTATCGAGATCGACAAGAAGACCGGCAAGTTCCGCCTGTCGATGCGCGCACTCCAGCCCAAGCCCGAAGGTTATGTTGAACCACAGCGCCGTGAGCGCAGCGAGCGCCCGCGCCGCGACAACAACGGTGACCGCCGCGAACGTCGCGATAACGGTGACCGTCGTCCCCGCCGTGACAACAACGGCGAGCGTCGCGAGCGTCGTAACGAAGATTAATAACCGAGCCCCACGATAAGTGATATGCCATCACGGGGCATGGTATAACCGAGATAACAGGAACCCGGACAGAAAATCGCTGCCCGGGTTCCTTTTAAATAAGGATAAAAGCCTTACATAACTATCATTAAAACCCACTCTATTTATGATCAAAAAATTTACTCTCTCTTTAACGTTAGGCTTGGCATCGTTGGGCATTACCGCACAGACTGTCCCGGCCGACTATGTTCCCGAGATATATGCCTCGGTCTACAGCTGTAACTACTGGAAGGAACACCAGCTTGAGGAGATAGGAATCTACAAGTTCAGCACCGACAAGTATCAACGCTCGCTGGTGATGCAAGATCCTTATCTTGATGCCAGTGGCGGCGGCGCAATGACCGAAGACTTCTACTTCTGCACCACCGAACTTTATATCACCGAGGGACTTACTGAGATCAATCACTACATGTTTGACCCTGACGATTGGGCAGAGATGACCAGTCTGAGGGATGGGACTTATGGTTCGGTAGCCACTGACCTTGCCTATGATGCTACCACAGCCAAGGTGTTTGGTTGCTTCAACGGTGACTCCGAAGGGGCTGAGATGGTATTCGGCACAATCGATGTAGGCACCGGTCACCGATTTGCGATTTCCAAAATCGAAACACCCTGGATAGCCTGCAGCGTTGACAACAACGGCAACCTTTATGCAGTCGACATGGAGGGCAAGCTACTGAGTGTCGATAAGATAGATGGAAAGACCAAAGAACTTGGAGATCTCGGATTCAAGGCCACACGTCGATCCACAGGCGCTATCGACCCGCGCACGGGAATTTTCTACGTAGTAGTGACTACCGCCCGCGCCAATGATGACCCATACTTCGATTTCGAAATCAATGTAAGCCACCTATGGGCCGTAGACATAAAAACGGCGACAGCCCGCTGTCTATACGAATTTGAAGACGGCGAGGCTCTTGGCGGCATGTACATTCCAGGCCCTGCTGCAAAAGACGGTGCCCCGTCTCAACCCGAGAATCTCTCGATTGACTTTCCCAACGGTTCAATGGCCGGAACGGTAAACTTCACCATTCCTACAACGACATTTGATGGAAATACAGCTACCGGAACTGTTGATTACCTTATCAGAGCCAACGGTTCGCTGTTGGCTGAGGGCAAAGCCGCCTACGGCTCGAAAATAACGGCACCTTGCAAAATCAGCGAAGCCGATATGTATAAAGTGGACGTAGTGCTATCAAACAACGTCGGCCGTAGCCCAAAGGCACAAATTAAACTGTGGCTCGGCCCCGACATGCCGTGCCAGTTGACAACACCACGACTCATCTACGCCAACGGCAAATTCGAACTGTCGTGGACAGCTCCTGCCGAAAGCCAGCATGGCGGTTATATTGATCCCGAGAAGATAAGCTATACTGTAGTCCGCAATCCGGGCAACGTAGTAGTGGCAGAAAAGACACCACACAACAGCTTCAGCGAGGCTATGCCACTGCCTGCGAGCGGGATCGAAACCTACAGCTACAGCGTGCAAATGATATATGACGGCACCGATTTCATCCCGGTTACCTCCAACGACTGGCGTCTGGGATACGTTGCCCTACCCTATAGCAACGACTTCAGCACCGAGGAATTATTCAACCAATTCACCCGCATTGACGTGAACGGCGACAAGACCGAGTGGTACTGGGAATGGGACTACTATGATGAGGAGATTGATGAAGTAGTGCCGGTGGCACTGTACCCCTACACCACCATCACACCGGCCAACGACTGGCTTGTATCGCCACCGGTAAGATTTGAGGCAGGCCACACCTACAAGTTCACCTACACATCGTTTACCGATGACACTGACTACACGCCATCTATGGCGATAGCATTGGGAACCGCACCGTTTGCCGAGTCGCTCACTACCGAGCTGGAGCCTCTGTCGCCCGTGAACACCAAACACCCTACGGCCCACTCACTTTCGGTTAAAGTCGACGAAACAGGATTATATTACATCGGATTCCATGCCTATGGCGATGCGCCTCACGGCAGCATAGGAATCAGCTCGGTAACCATTGAGGCCGACAACAGCGGTATCGACCGGATTGAAGCCGATCACAATGCGCCCTACACCATCTATACAATCGATGGTATCGTGACAGCCAAAGGAACAGGCGCTCCATCGCTCGACGCCCTACCCGCAGGTCTATACATAGTGACTCAAGGCACATCAACTATAAAAATCAAGAAATAGCAATCAGATCAGATAAACTGCAATGCCGCCGCGAGCCTGCTATAAAGGTGCTCACGGCGGCATTTGTATTGTAAGTACTTGCGCTGATCAGTCGCGCTCGTAGCCATCCTGTTGGCAACGCTTCGACATCTTATCGATGCGAGCCTGTGTCTCAGGGTGTGACGAGAACATCTTGGTTACGAATGTGGCTTTTTGAGCGCCATCACCTTCCATCGATTGCAGTTTCTCGAAAGCCTTCACCATTCCCCAGGGATTGCGACCATTTTTAACAAGAAAATCGTATCCGCAGTCATCGGCTTCACCCTCCTGCTTCTGGGAATATTTGGCATTGATCAACGACTCGCCGAGAGTACCCAACTGAGATTCAGTAAGAGCTGCAGCCTTGCCACCGGTAGAAGCCACAGCGTCTTTCAAAGCGCCTGTCATAAGCTGATTCTTGAACGCATTCTTGGAGTGGCGTTTCACAACATGACCGATCTCGTGGCCAATTACCCCCATAAGCTCATCATCATCCATCAGGTCCATCAACGCGGCAAAAACGCGCACGCTGCCATCGGGACAAGCAAATGCATTGACGTCAACCACATTATACACTTTAAAATTCAATGGAATACCATCGGCATCGGTAATTCCGTCGACCAGACGATTGAGGCGCTGTGTATAAGGATCATCATCGGGTAAAACCGGATTGTTCTTATCCATCCAATCAACCGACTCCTTGACATATGCCGCCATCTGTGCATCGGTCAAAGTCAATGCCTGAGCGGCTTTTGCCGCACTACCTACCGCTTTCTTCAAATTAAATTGGGCATAGGCCACATTGACCGACGCCATGAAAGCAACAATCACAAGAAAATTCTTAAAAAATCGAAACTTCATACAAGTTAATTTAATGATTTATAGATAATAGATTAAAATTCATGTAAAGAGAAAACCTGAATGCCGAAAGCACCTCGCCTGGAGTTGACCTGACGCGTCGAGCCGTTTCTAATACGGTTATACTCGTCGAGAGGCACCCCGAGCGACTTGACCCTGCCATCGGGCAACTGCAAATCAACGACATACACATAATATTTGGCACCACGGGTTGACGCATGCCGGTTCAACCGACGCGTACGATAACGCTCTTCGCGATGTTTTGCAATGACACTGACTTCGAGTCGAGTGGTCGAATCGGCCGAAGCACCATAGTAATTTATCGAATAAAACCCCGAGTAGAGGATTGCAAAGGCAAAGGCTATAACGAGCAAAAAAGAGGCTCCAGACAAGCCGTGGCGGGCAAATTTCCTATAGAGTGGCATTGATACAATGACAGCCAACAACAATCCACCCACTACCGGTAGCCACCAGTCGACGAGAGTATAACGCTGAAGAAGCGTGCCCCAAATCACCAAGACCACCACTGTAAAAACGAACACACCGAAGAGAACCGATTTTGTACCCGATTTTTTCATAACATCAAATTTGGATTTCAAAAAGTCTTACCCCAGTTGGAACGGTCGAGTTTACGATAGTTCACAGCCTCATAGATATGCTCTGTTTTAACCTGTGGAGAATCATCGAGGTCGGCTATGGTACGGGCTACTTTAAGAATACGGTCGTAGGCTCTGGCCGACATATCATGTTTGACCATCACCTCCTCGAGCCTCTTCATGCCTTCACTATCAGGGCGTGCGTAACGGTTAAGCAGCCGCGAGTCCATCTGCGCATTACAATGAACATCGGGTTCAGACTTGAAACGCTCGTTCTGGATCTCACGTGCCTTGATCACACGCTCCCTTATCGATGCCGACGACTCTCCGGGTTTAAGCGATGACATCTGCTCGAAAGCCACCGGCAGGATCTCTACCTGGATATCGATGCGGTCGAGCAATGGACCTGAGATGCGATTCAGATACTTCTGCACTTGTCCCGCACCGCAGGTACAAGGCTTGGTAGGGTGATTGTAGTAGCCACAAGGACACGGATTCATTGACGCCACCAACATAAAGCCGGCTGGATAATCGATAGTGTATCGGGCTCTGGAAATGGATATATGGCGATCTTCAAGCGGTTGTCGCATTACCTCGAGTACACCGCGGGAAAACTCAGGAAATTCGTCCAGAAACAGAACCCCATTGTGGGCAAGAGAAATCTCTCCCGGCATGGGATTGGCACCACCACCTACAAGCGCCACAGGCGAAATCGTGTGGTGGGGAGAGCGGAACGGACGCTCGGTCATCAACATCGACCCTCGCTTCAATTTACCCGCTACCGAATGAATTTTTGTAGTCTCCAGCGCCTCGGCAAGCGTCAATGGCGGCATTATCGAAGGAACACGCTTTGCCATCATAGATTTACCCGCACCCGGTGTTCCTACCATCAGAATATTGTGACCACCGGCACATGCCACTTCCAACGCACGCTTTACATGTTCCTGGCCTTTTACATCTTTGAAATCAAGAGTTGAAATCTCACAAGCCTTGGCAAACTCCTCGCGAGTATTTATAACAGTTTTTTCCAACTCACATTGCCCCGACATGAATTGCACTACTTGGGCGAGATTATCGACTCCATAGACATCAAGATTGTTGACCACAGCCGCCTCCGAGGCATTGGCCTGCGGCAGAATCATACCATCGAAGCCTTGTTGACGCGCGAGTATAGCCATTGGCAAAGCGCCCTTTATAGGCAACACCGAACCATCAAGCGACAGCTCGCCCATAATCATAAATCGACCGAGACGAGCTGTAGGAATTTTACCATCAGCCGCCAAGATACCAATGGCAATTGGCAAATCGTAGGCAGCGCCCTCCTTCCTGACATCGGCAGGCGACATATTCACCACAACGTGGGTGCGTGGAAACGCTCCACCACTCTGCTTGATCGCCGACTGCACACGATCTCCACTCTCTTTTACCGCCGTGTCAGGCAAACCTACAATAACAAAACCACTGCCGCGGTCAACAACAACCTCGACGGTGATCAAGATAGCATCGATACCTTGAACGGCGGCTCCATAGGTCTTTACAAGCATAATGTAAGAGGAGTTAAAATGAATTGGCTACTTAAATTCTGTCGCCCTACCATATTCAGGACCCGCATATTTGACGTTACCCAAAGAATCAGTAACCACAAACCATGGCAACTGTCCGATATGGAGTTTGGCAAGTGATGGTGATGAAATCTCGCCAGGCTCCCAACAGCGTGTAAACTCAGGCTTGACCTCCCCAAGCTGAGAATGCCACATTGCGGTGTCGGCAACAAGCGACAGTTCTACAACGACAAGATCGCTGTGCTGTTTTTTTAAACGATTATATCTCGCAGCTATCGAATCGTAGGGTTCTGTCAACTCGGTATCCTGAACGGCTAAAAAAAGGCCTCTGGAAGCCTTGGGGGCAACTGTTGTCACACTATCACCCGAAGTGTATAATCTCAAAGGCTCGAAAACCGACAAAGTATCGTGACCGGTGTAAAGCGATTCCCGGTAGGAAGCTACAAGTTGATTATCAGACAAAGCCCTGTCACCTAATAAAGATAGCAAAGAGTCAGCCAATGAAACATCGGCTTTGGAATCAAATAATGAAATCAAAATATAGGTTGCGACAGGGTCATTTGGATTCTTCGAAATATAGGTACCGATAGCATTATTCAAAGTTTGAGAATCGGCCGAGTTGACAGCGGTTGAATTCTCTTTTAGAAATCGAGAATATTTTACCGACATATCATCCCCTTTTACATCCATATAAGCCGGTTGGTCTACTTTGAGCTTAACTTCAACAGTCTCGCCATTCATTACGATTACAGAACCGAGCAACTTGTTAGTGCGCGAATATATGTCAACCATTGTCGGTTTTGATGAAACTCCCGTGAAAGTGAACTTTCCATCAAGAGCGGCATTGGTCACCTGAACATAGCGACCATTGACACGATAAATGGCATGCACATTCTGAGTGCCCAAACCTTCAACTTCACCTATAACAGTGAAGCTATCGGCTCCGCCACACGCAAAGAGGAATAGAAGCGCGGCAAACGCGAAATATGACAATAATTTATCAACCATAACGTCAAAGGTACCACGAAAAATTGAACCGACAAAACAAATAATGTAAAAACTATTAAGATCTCCACTTATGAATAAAAAGGAGACCCGGGAAAGAGCTTTGTCGGCTCGATCCCGGGTCTCCCGGTTTG
>CANOKG010000095.1 GCA_947566655.1 uncultured Muribaculaceae bacterium
CTCCCATGGTGTTGCGCAGGCTTGCTACATAGCGTTTGTGCAAGTCGTTGTAGTAGGTGAAGAGGTTGATGCTGGGCTTAGTAATTATTTCGTGTTCCATTGGAGAGACATCGATAGCCGTGCCATCGGCTTGGAACTCAATGTCGAGCAAGTCACCATGGAGTGTGTTGTCTTGTTCGATCGACATGTAGATATTCATGTCGGCATATTGGAATGTGAGGTTATAGCTGGTCTCTTCATCGCTGGTATTGGCCGGGAAGTCGAGTACAAGCCGGTTGCCCGATACCTGAACTTCGCGCACAGTGGATTTATCAACTTCATAGGTCCAGGAACCATTGGCAACGATTGTAAATGTCACTGTTCCACCAAAATATGGTACTTTAGGAGGATAGGCCACTACTTTGAATATATTGTCGGGGCTCTCGTCCTGGATAAATTCTATTTTCGAGATCTCATCGGTGGGAATGGTGATGATTTGGCCGTCTTTGCGGGTAATCGACATGCGGTATATTTGGGCAACGGCCATCCATGATACAAGTACGAATGTCAATATGATCAGGGTACGTCTCATTTTTTTCGGTAGATTTTGAAGGTCATGTCAGAGACGCTTACAATGTAGCCGCCTCGTGGTAGGCCTGTTAGTGAAATCATGGCCGAGCCTGATTCATCGGCATGAGCCATTCGACGAGCAATTCCGTCTATCGAGTAGAGACGCACTTCGGTATTGACGTCAAGTTGATGTAGGCTCACAGCTTCAGGGTCGCTTAAGTCTATGATAATTGAGTTTTCTTCATCGTCATATCTGTTTACAGCAAAGTCGGCGTAGTCAATATCCGACAAGTAGTATTCGGCGCTGAAATCATCGGAGACGATGTGGCATTTTTTAGCAGTAAATGTAATTGCAGGCTTGGAGGTGAGCAGGAACGTCTCTCTGTAGCCCGACTTCATATATACTCTCAGAGTTGTATCAAGCCCCGGCTTTTTATCGGTGGCCAAAGCGCTATAATAGGCAGCCATGTATACAAATATGGCCGCCACAAGTGGTATGATATGTTTTGATGGATTCGGCCGATGGCTGATCATACTCTACAAGTGTGGTAAAAAATTAGTATGAAATAATATCTTTGACGCAAAGATATATAAAAACTTATGATTTTTATAGTTATACTGGGTATTTGTTAATTTTATTGGTGGCATAAGTTGTTTCTTATGTCATCAGGTGTTATCTTTGCCGTCTAAGTGAATGTTTAGAAATTAAAGTTTCGTAATTTTTGTGTATTAAATTCAAACATGCTCTAAATATTTGTTTGATACAAATATACTATAGATTTGACGATTATGGCTAAAAAAATATATGGACTTGTGGGTATGCCGTTAGGACATTCTTTTTCCCGCGATTTTTTCAACCGGAAGTTTGCCTCTGAAGGTATAGATGCTGAGTATCGCAATTTTGAATTGCCCGATATTGGTGACCTTATGGAACTTATTGCAGAGTATCCTGAGATTGCAGGTCTGAATGTAACGATACCTTACAAGCAGGCGGTTATTCCATATATGAATTATATGTCGGCTATAGCCGAAGGTGTTGGAGCGGTAAATGTTATAAAATTTGACCGTGATGGTGACAATGTCAAACTTGGTGGGTATAATACCGACGTAATAGGTTTTACCGAGTCTCTGCGTCCATTGCTTGATGAAGGTCACACCAAGGCTTTGGTCCTTGGCTCGGGAGGTGCTTCAAAGGCAGTATTGTATGCTTTGAACGAGTTGAATATCTCGGCAACTGTTGTTTCCCGTAATCCCGAACAGGGCCAGATCTCTTACTCCGAACTCACACCCAATGTGATGGCATGCCATAAATTGATTGTGAATACCACTCCGTTGGGTATGTATCCCCATGTTGATACCTGTCCCGATATACCATATGAAATGATGACTTCTCGCCATCTGTGCTTCGATCTGGTTTACAACCCGGTGGAAACTCTGTTTATGAAGCGTGCCGCTGAGTATGGAGCTAAAACTAAGAATGGGTTGGAAATGCTTCATGGTCAAGCCATAGCTGCTTGGAAAATTTGGAATGATATCACGCTGTAAACAGTGTTTGAGCAGCCGAAAATATCATCTCTCCCTACGGTTCTGTTCACTCAGTGTCCATTGCTGCCTGTATTGATAAGCCTTGTCGCGGGAATAGTCTTGGCACGCTACATTCAGGGTAGTGATCTTTGGTGGGTAACTGTAGCGTTGATATTTCTATCGGCGGCATCAAAATTGTTGAAGTGGCCGGTATTGTTTATGTTGCTTTTAGGTGTGCCAGTGGGTATGCTTTGTGAGAAAGCCGACGGGCATTTACATAGCTCTGATGTAGTATACAACCCATCGCAAAGGGTCAGTTGCCGTGGTGTGGTCTTGAGGGCAAGTGATGGAACGGTCAACACTCGGTTGCTTGTAGATTTGGATAGCCCTTATAGTGGAATATGCTATCTTACGGTTACCGGGAGTGCCGGCTTCTATGCCGGAGACATTGTAAAGTTTGAAGCATGTATTTTACCGCTGTCATCGCGCCACGATGTGGATGGAGACATTGATCTGGATGATTTCTATTATCGCTATCACGTAGCATGCCGTGCTGTGGCTGTGCACGGCACATTGGAACGGGTAGGGGAGGCAAGTGGACTCAGATGGAGTGCAACCCGCCAGCGTGAGCATCTGATAGACAGGATTCTTGATACTCAACTCTCACCCTCGACTCAGGAGTTTGCTGTAGCGTTGTTGCTTGGCGATGATACGTTGCTTGATGACTCAGCCCGAAGAAATTTTTCTCGAGCCGGACTTGCTCACTTATTGGCTCTGAGTGGTATGCATGTCGCAATTTTCTCATTGGTAATTTCTCTGATCTTTTATCCAATTGCCTTTCTGGGTTACAGGCGTGTGAGGTGGTTGCTGGTTATCGCTGTGCTGTGGTGTTACGCACTGTTGACAGGTCTTTCTCCATCGGTGGTTAGAGCCGCCACAATGTTTTCGATTGTTCTATTGGGAAAGTGTGTAGGCCGCCGGTCGACTTCGGGCAATGCGTTGTGTCTCGCTGCGATTGTATTGCTGATTTTTTCGCCTCGAGAACTCTATGCCCCCGGCCTGCAGCTATCGTTTATTGCTGTGGCATCATTAATCGCAATTCCATCATTGCTGCCCGAGGTCTCAATTACCCACCGGCTGTTGAAATGGGGCTATGATTATATGGTTTTTACATTAGCTGCTACGACAGGCACGTTAATGCTTGCCGCATATTACTTTCATACAGTCCCATTGTTTTTCCTTGTTACTAATATACCTATAGCATTCCTTCTGCCGGTGTTTATGGTGGGCGTGTTGGTTGTCATGGTGTTGTCGGCTACAGGAGTCTCCTTACCGTTTCTTGACCGAGGGGTTGACTTTGTAAGCGATCTTATAGGGAAGCTGGCACAAACATTTGGTAGACTGCCCGTTTCGGCTATTGACGATGTCTATATACCGGCTTGGGGGCTGTTGGCAGGTTATCTTGGAATTACATTGATATTGTTGTCAGTCTATTACCGTCCCAAATTAAGGCTTGCGGTAGCCGGTTTGGTTTCGTTGTTATTATTAGCAATGTCGGGACTTATTTCGAGGCCTGATGAAGAGAAACTGTTTATAGGACGCAGTTCTGATGCGACTAATATTATCTATACCGACCGAGGGGTAGGGTATCTCCTTACTACTGCACGGGAATCAAATCGGGATCGGCAGATCGACGAAGTGAAAACGCGTTATTCTACCTTTTGGGGCATTCGAGGTATAGATAATTTGGTATTGGAGCGACATTTGTCAAATCCTCAGGTTGATTGCATGCTTAGTTTCGGAGAATACAAGATCGCTATTATCAACTCAAATCATGCGAAAGCCGATACATTACAACAATTCGACTATATGATAGTCGGGTTGGGATTTACCGGCGATATCCTTGAATTGACCGGGTGTGTGAAGGCCGATTCGATCCTGCTTGGAACCGATATTAATGGAAAACGTCGCCACCGGTTCTATAAGGAACTGCATGAATGCGGCTACAAAGTGAGATCGCTTGAAGATGATTACGGCCTGGTTCTGACCTCTTCACCAAAATAACAGAGATATAGTCATCAAAAAAACTGTTCGATAAGTAGAATGGGTTGGAATAAAATTCGTAACTTTGCACCGTCAATCAAGACAGGTAGTGACAAACCAACATTAGTCTCTGAGTGTTTCGATCGACGGTTAGAATGCTTATATTCTTACAAACCAATATATTAAGAGTTACATGTTACCTCCGTTCAAAATCTTTTCAGGAACTCGCTCCCGCTATATGGCCGAGGAGATTTGCAAAGACCTGGGTGTTCCCCTTGGAAATATGAACATTCAACACTTTGCCGATGGCGAGTTTGAAGTATCGTTCGAGGAATCAATTCGTGGTTGCGAAGTTTACATCGTTCAATCAACATTCCCTAACAGCGACAACCTTATGGAGCTTCTGCTCATGATCGATGCGGCTAAACGTGCGTCGGCTAAGTCTATTATTGCGGTTATACCCTATTTTGGCTGGGCACGACAGGACCGTAAAGACAAACCACGTGTTTCGATCGCTGCAAAGCTTGTAGCCGACCTTCTCACGGCTGCCGGTGTGAACCGAATCATAACGATGGATCTCCATGCCGACCAGATTCAAGGCTTTTTTGATGTTCCGGTTGACCATCTTTATGCCTCGTCGGTATTCATCCCTTATATCCAGTCGCTTAACCTCGAGGATATGGTAATCGCTACCCCCGATGTGGGTGGTGCAAAACGTGCCAATAACTACGCGAAGTATTTGAATGTACCTCTCGTATTATGTCACAAGCAGCGAGCTAAAGCCAATGTTGTTGCCACTATGACTGTTATTGGTGATGTTAAGGACAAGAATGTAATTCTTGTTGATGACATGGTAGATACAGCCGGAACAATCACCAAGGCTGCCGACTTGATGCTCAAAGAAGGTGCTAAATCGGTTCGTGCACTTGCCTCGCATGCAATCATGAGTGATCCGGCGTCTGAGCGTGTCGAGAATTGTGGTTTGACCGAGATGATTTTCACCAACTCGATACCTTTTAATAAGGATTGCAAAAAGGCAACCATCATAAGCGTAGCCCGTTTGTTTGCCGACACCATTCGCCGAGTACACGAAAATCAGTCAATCTCATCACAGTATCTTATCAAGTAAACACTACTTCTCAAAGATATAAAGCAAGAGCCAACTTCCCCCACAGTAAGGAAGTTGGCTCTTAGAGTATGTTTACTTTCCAAGGGATTTGAACATCTTGGAGATGCAGCGTTTCTTCTGCTCCATGTTGGGGTGAACGTAGAGGTTGAGGGTTGTGGAGATGTCGGAATGGCCTAAGAGAACGCTGACTGTTTTGTAATCGCAGTTGCTTTCGATGCATCGCGTGGCGAACGAGTGGCGTAGGCCGTGAAACTTGATCGTAGGAATTCCGAGCGATTGCAACAGTCGTTTATAGTAGATGCGGTAGGTGCGTGGTTCAATGGGTTTGCTATCATTGGAAACGACATAGAAACCTGTGTTTACCACTTTCATAAGAGGTTTGATAAGCGAGAGGGCCTCGGCATTTAAAGGTATTTCCCGAATCGAGTGGGGTGTTTTTGGAGCGTTGATTATCAGTTCGGTGTGCTTCTTTTCTCCTTCAATAATATAGATACGCTCGATGGTGCGTTTTACTTGCAAAGTACCGGTCGGCACATATATGTCCTCCCACCGCAGGGCGCAGATTTCACCAATGCGTAGTCCGGTGGTAAGGCAAAGGTAGATACCTAAGGCCTTGAACGAGAAGTTAGCTTTGATGTGGTTGAGGATTTTTTTGTGGTTAGCTATAGACAGTACTTCGATGCCGGTTGTGGTGGTAGCGGTAGGATATTTGATGTCCCATTCAGTATGTTCCATCCACTTGTTTTTCACTCCGTGCTTCATAATCATCTTCAACACGATGAGTATGTCCTTGATGGTCTTGACACTCAACCCCGAGTTAAGTTTTTCAAGAACGAAGGATTGAACGGTAGGTTCTTTTAGTTCGGACATGTCACCAAAATATGGCAACAGATGGTTTTCAAGCGTCAGCATATAAGCTGCAAAGGTAGAGCGCTTGACATACGGACGCTTCTCTTCTTTCCAAGCGTCGGCAATTTCACTAATAGTCATGATGATAAGTGTTAAGTAGTTAGCTATTAGTGATTAAGTTTTAGCGTAAATATCATAACTAAACACTGAAACCAATCACTTTTTTCATTTTGGAAAATTAGAGAAAAATAATGACTACCTTGAATCAGAGCAAACAAATCCATAGTTCATGTTCCACCCTTTGTGCTTCCCCGACTTCACCTACGAGTGGAAAAAGACGATACTTGGCAATAATTGTGAAATTCAGATGTGAAAAGAATTTTGGTGCAACAAACAAATCCTGACGATGGTGTCCCATTCTTCAAGATTGGAACAATCGGAGATATTTCTTCTGAATTATCCAATCAGTTCAAGAAAAAATATAATTATCCTCAAAAAGGAGAAGTTTTGATTTCATGTGCGGGAACCGTTGGAAGATGCGTGAGATTTGATGGGAATCCTGCGTATTTCCAAGACTCAAATATAGTTTTGTCTAGGAACAATCAAAACACCTACACCAATGATTTCTTGTTCTATATTTTGTCGAAACAGAAATGGCGACATTTGAATACAACCACTATAATCCGTATTTACAATGATGATTTAAGGTCGCTTAAATTCTCTCATCCTTCTATTTAAGAACAAAAGAAGATAACAAGTCTTCTTTCAGCTATTGACGAGCGCATCGCTACTCAGAACAAAATAATTGACGATTTGAAAAAATTAAAGTGAATATTTAAAGAGTAATTATGGCAAATAATAAAGATATAAAAACCGCTAATGGTGATAAATTGAGGTTTTTTAATATGCAAAAATACTAATAGTCATGAGATTTTTATGCCGATAGCGTAGACTTTTTATTCTGCCGGGGTAAATTCTCCTCGATAATTAGTTATTTTTGTGCTTGAATACTCAGTTTATTTTTTTAATAGAAGTCAAAGTGACTTAACATTCTTATGAAAACGATTTTGAAACTCATCGGTGGATTATTCATAGGTATTGTGGCCGGTCTTGGGATAGCGGCAGTAATCATTGTACTGTTTACTGATTCAACATTTTTAGAATTTACCGATAAGTTGCTTTCTGCAAATGGAGTTGAGGCCATTGCGGCCTCTATTGTTGGAATAGCGTCTTTTGTCGTAGCTATTGCCATACTTATTCCGATACATGAAGCCGGTCATCTGATATGTGGTCGGCTTACCGGATATAAATTTGTCTCGTTCCGTATCTTCAGTTGGACTTTCATTAAAATTGATGGCAAAATATTGGTCAAGAAATTTGCCGTAGCCGGTACTGGTGGTCAATGTTTGCTTACTCCGCCCGATTTACCGTTGGAAAAAATCCCGACAGGATGGTATAATGCCGGTGGTGTATTGGCTAATTTGCTGGTTATGTTATTGATTCTACCTTTTTTCTTTTTGAATCTGCATCCTTTTATGGTTGAAGCGCTTGCTATTTTTTGTATTACTGATGTTTTCTTAATTTTGGTGAACGGAATTCCCTTGAAATTTAATGGTATAAGCAATGATGGCTACAATATAATTTATCTGAATCGCAATTTGTTGAGTAAACGTGCTATCGTGCTACAACTTCGTTCAAATGCCCTTATTCAAAATGGGATGCGCCCTAAGGATATGCCCGATGAATGGTATGA
The DNA here is from genome assembly GCA_947566655.1 of uncultured Muribaculaceae bacterium. Classification (GTDB taxonomy): domain Bacteria; phylum Bacteroidota; class Bacteroidia; order Bacteroidales; family Muribaculaceae; genus JAAVFS01. The sequence goes on from CANOKG010000095.1 coordinate 7,848, forward strand.
GTGGCGTACTGACGTTGACTTCAAGAATCCTCTGGAAGTTTCAATTCCATTGATGTACGCATCAAAACTTATAGATCAGATGCAGTTTGAAGATGCATATAAAGCATTTCTTGAACTTTACTCTCATAAAGGAGAAATCATACAACTATATGTAAATGAGGTGGCTTGCGAATTGGCATTTTGTGCGTTAATTACAGGACACAAGGAGCATGCTGAGGAATTGCTTGACCCGATACTGAGAAAGTATATCGATACATATAAAAAGGTGATGTCATCAAAACTGAGGTTGTTATGTGCCATAGCTCTCTATTTAGACAATGACACAGGTAAAGCAAAAGATATTTACCGAACCCTTTCAACAGATCAGGAGAAGTATCTATTACAAGGCGAGGTTAAAAGTGATATGACTATAATGAATTGGATGCTAAACAAAGCCTGGATTGATAAATGATATTTGCTAATGTTGTTAACTATTGATTTATTGATTATGGCAGAGCTATTGGGGGAAGATTGGTTAGTCCGCGTTTAAAATAGGGGCGATTATAGTCGTGTGTTCTCACTATCTCATTGTTCCACACTACTATATCGATGTCTATCGCCACGGCTTCTTTACTTCGGTCACGTCCCAGTTGTGTCTCGATATCTTTAAATCGTAGGCGGGTTGATTCATATGAGTGGGCTGTTTCTATAAGTGCTACTACGTTTAGATATGGAGCCGTTTCATTATTGTCGTCGGGATCAATATAAGGTTGGGTCATTGATAAAATATTCACGTCCAGTAGCTTTATTGCATTGGATAATATGGTTGCTTTTTCTTTGACATTGCTACCCAATGATATTATTGCAGTATGTTCCATACTCTAATAGTGTGAAGTCATCTTGACTTATTTTGAACATACAAAATACAATAAGGAGTGTT
>CANOKG010000096.1 GCA_947566655.1 uncultured Muribaculaceae bacterium
CCGATCGGTCCTCTTTCTTTATTATACCTGTCAAAAATTCAACATGCTTTGAAACTCATATCCAATCCCTTTACAGAATGGGTTAAAGCCCCGACCGAGATATAATCAACACCTGTCTCTCCATAAGCTCGCAGTGTCTCTATTGTAATACCTCCTGATGATTCAATTTCCGTGCGACCGTCTATTAATTTAACAGCTTCGGCCGTGCGGTCTGGCGTAAAATTATCTAACATAATCCTATCTACACCGGCTTCCAAGGCCTGATTAATTTCATCGGTGTTGCGTACTTCAAGTTCTATTTTAAGATCGCGACCGGTCGATTTAAGATATTGCTTTGCAGCAGCTACCGCTTGAGGAATACCCCCGGCAAAATCCACATGATTATCTTTAATCAATATCATATCAAATAGGCCAATCCTATGGTTTGCACCGCCTCCAATTTTAACAGCTTCTTTCTCAAGCATTCTCATACCTGGAGTCGTTTTTCGGGTATCAAGCACTTTCGTTTTTAAACCTGCAAGTTTCTCCTGATACTTATGGGTGGTCGTAGCTATACCACTCATGCGCTGCATTATGTTGAGCATAATGCGTTCTGTTTGCAGCAATGATCGAACCTTCCCTTCAACAACAAAAGCCACATCTCCAGGAACAACGGCCTGACCATCATTAATATACACGGTCATTTTAAGCTCTGGATCAAATTTTTGGAAAACTTTACGTGCAATTTCCACTCCGGCCAATATTCCTGCCTCTTTTATAATAAGACGCTGTTTACCAATTTCGTTGGCCGGTATTGTACTCAATGTAGTATGATCCCCATCGCCAACATCTTCAGCAAATGCCAATGTCAGTAAATCGTCAATTAACTCATCTCGTGATTTCATATTTAATAGTTCATTTATTAATTTTGTGCAAAATTAAACTTTTAGCTATAGTTTTCCAACTTGCCAGCCAATGAAAATTCAACTTATAGTAGTAGGAAAGACATCTACATCTTATATAAAGGATGCAATAGAAACTTATGTATCACGAATTAAACATTATGTACCGTTCGAAATAAAAACTATAAATGATGTAAAAAACACTCGCAAACTTAGCGAAGAACAACAAAAGGCCGCTGAAGGAGATTTGATTCTCAGTATACTGCAAACGTCTGATTATGTCATTCTACTTGATGAAAGAGGAAAAGAATCAACCTCCCGGGAATTCGCTCGATTTATTGAACGTCGTATTTCTTCATCATCAAATAACATAATTTTTGTTGTAGGAGGTCCTTATGGGTTTTCTAAAAACGTATTTGATAGAGCCAATGAGAAGCTATCGCTATCACGCATGACATTTTCTCACGAAATGGTAAGATTATTCTTTGTAGAACAAATTTACCGGGCAATGACTATCATACGAGGGGAACCATATCACCACGATTAACCTGAAACATTAACGCTTCACTTTTAATTGACTAATTTTCTATACCTACTATATCATACACTTTTCCATCGACAAAATTATCTATCACAGCATCAGCATATGGGTGTAGTTTATCGCGACTATTTGTTGTTGCCACACCAATAACCGTAGCGCCAGAACGGGCTCCTGCTTCAACGCCCTGTATAGAGTCTTCAAAAACAAAACATTTGCTTATATCGATATCCAATAGTTTTGCTGCCAATATATACCCCTCAGGGTCAGGCTTAGACTTAGCGACCATCGAACCAGTAACTACGACATCAAAAAGAGAAATCAGATTGGATTGTTGAAGCTCAAGAAACGACATCTTAGTATTGTCGCTACTTGTGACTATAGCAATTTTAAATTCCGCCTTTTTCAATGATGTCAAAAAATCCAATACACCATCAAATACACGATATTGCATTTTTTCTTCAAAATCATGAATTTTTGAGGTTATTTCCTCACGTATTGTTAAGTCGGGGAAATATGTCATTAATATATTAGTCAATGTTGTACCTTTAATATCATTGGCAAATGACGTTTTACATCCATACTCGCGCCCTATCGAAGCCCAAAAATCGGTATATACGCCCTCGGTATCAATCAAGACCCCATCAAGATCAAATAATGCTGCTTTTTCCATACCCATTTAAAATTATGTGCAAGTTTTTTATTAACGACAGGCAAAAATACAACTTTCTGATTAAACTTATCTACATCAGATGGCATTATATAATAAAGTATATACGAAATAATTATGAGTAATCCATCACATACCTATCAACAGTTGGCCGAATCGCCAATGACGCTTGGAAAACGTCCAATAGGAAAACTGCTCGTAAAATATTCAATTCCAGCAATTATTGCAAGCGTAGCAACATCTCTTTATAATATAATCGATAGTATATTTATAGGCCAAGGTGTAGGTCCGTTAGCGATCGCCGGATTAGCCATCACGTTTCCTCTTATGAACTTAGTTGCTGCATTTTGCATGTTGATAGCTGTAGGAGGCGCAACATCCTGTTCAATTTTTTTAGGCCAACAGAACGAAGATAGAGCGAATGATGTAGCCAACAATGTCCTGATTCTTTGCCTTATTCATTCAATAGTATTCGGTGGTATATCAATATTATTTTTGGATCAAATTCTGATGTTTTTTGGTGCTACAGAGGAAACTGTTCCCTACGCCCGGGAGTTTATGCTAATAATATTATATGCAACACCAATAAGCTTCTTATTCATCGGCCTCAACTACCTTATGAGAGCGAGTGGCTATCCTAAAAAAGCAATGATTTCAGCTTTAATATCGGTAGTAGTAAATATTGTTCTCGCACCTATCTTCATTTTCAATTTAAAATGGGGGATCAAAGGAGCCGCCATAGCTACAGTTTGCGGACAGTTTGTAGCATTTATCTGGGTTTTATGCCATTTCTTGAATAAGAAAAGTTTTGTACACTTGTCGTTTCGCAGTAACTGGCTATCGTCATATATTGCACGTAGAATATACAGCATTGGGATATCACCCTTTTTAATGAATGTCTGTGCTTGCATTATTGTCGTTTTTATCAACAAGGCCCTTATTGACTATGGAGGAGATGATAAAAATATTGCGATCGGAGCATATGGTATAATGAATCGAACCGCCATGTTTTTTGTTATGATTGTTTTTGGAGTAACTCAAGGCATGCAACCGATCCTCGGTTATAACTATGGTGCGAAAAAAATGGAACGAGTAAATTCGACTTTAAATAAGGGGATAAAATTGGGAGTTATTATTACCTTTGTAGGCTGGTTGATAACCATGATGGCACCAGGTGCAGTTAACCGACTGTTTACTACCGATGGAGACCTTATTAACCTTGCCAACGAGGGGTTTAGAATTTACTTTATTTGCTTTCCTGCAGTAGGTTGTCAAATAGTGATCCAAAACTTTTTCCAATCAGTAGGCAAGCCAAAGATTTCCATCTTTTTGTCACTGACGCGCCAGCTCATCTTCCTACTGCCAATGTTGTGGATATTACCACGTCATTTTGGTATTCCAGGAGTATGGGCAAGCATGAGTTCCAGCGACTTAATTGCTTGTATAATAGCTATCGTAACATTGGTAATAAGCAAGCATAGGCAAAAAAATTGAGAATAAAACAATTATACAATGATACGCGACCTACAACTTAGACTCACACCCGAATGTGCATATAACTCAACCAAGCTAAAAACCATAATAGCTAAAGAACTTAACATTTTGTTCAATGACATAACGGGATATCGAATAATTAAAAGATCTATTGATGCACGGCAACGTCAAGTCATGGTTAATTTATCGGTAAAAGTATTTATAAACCAACCTGTAGATACTACACCGATGTACGATAAGATTCTATATCCTGATGTAACCAATTCTCCTCAAGTAATAGTTGTTGGTGCTGGTCCTGCAGGATTATTTGCATCACTACGATTAATTGAATTAGGACTTAAGCCAATAGTTCTTGAACGAGGTAAAGACGTAGATTCACGTCGCGTGGATATGGCCAATATTGCTCGGAAAGGAATTGTTGACAGCGAATCTAACTACTGCTTTGGCGAGGGTGGGGCAGGTGCTTATTCTGATGGCAAACTTTACACAAGAAGCAAAAAAAGAGGCTCGGTTGATAAAATTCTTGCTGTATTCCATGCCCATGGAGCAAGTGATGACATCCTTATTGATGCACATCCTCATATAGGCACCGACAAACTACCTGATGTTATCAAAGCTATTCGTCGTCAAATCATAAAATCGGGAGGCGAAGTTCATTTCGAGTGTAAAGTAACCGATCTGTTAGTTTCTGACGATAAGATTAACGGCGTTAAAACTACATCTGGTACTATTTATAATGGACCTGTTATATTAGCTACCGGGCACTCGGCCAGAGACATATATTATAAATTAAATAGCCTGGGGGTAACTTTGGAACCCAAAGGTATAGCTATAGGCGTAAGGCTTGAGCATCCTCAACACCTTATAGATTGCATACAATACCATAGTCCAAATGGAAGAGGCAAATATCTTCCCGCTGCCGAATATTCTATGCTGACCCGAGTAGACGGACGAGCCGTATACTCATTCTGCATGTGTCCCGGAGGATTCATTATCCCGGCGGCAAGTGGTACAAATCAACAAGTAGTAAATGGCATGTCACCATCTAATCGTGGCACCAAATGGTCTAATTCAGGAATGGTAGTGGAAGTTTTACCTGAAGATTTAAGTGAGTATGATCAGTACGGAGTGCTGAAAGTTATGAAATTTCAAGAAACTATTGAAAAACGATATTACGAAGAGAGTAATGGCTCCCAAAATGCCCCGGCTCAACGAATGCTTGATTTTGTTAACGGTAAAGAATCAAAAGATCTGCCACAAACATCCTATGCACCTGGAATACATCCTGCTCGAATTGACAAACTGCTTCCCGACTTCATATCCCATAGATTAAGAAAAGGATTTGCCGAATTTGGTAAAAAGTCACGCGGGTTTCTAACAAACGAAGCTACGCTTATTGGCGCTGAGACGCGCACTTCGTCTCCAATTCGCATTCCCAGAGATTCAATGACACTCCAACACATTGAAATTTCGGGACTATTCCCATGTGGAGAAGGTGCAGGCTATGCCGGTGGAATTGTTTCTGCCGCGATTGATGGTGAACGATGTGCCGATGCTGTTGCCAACTATTTGTCAAAATGCAATACCGATTCTAATTGCGGCATATTGTAAATCACGCATATGCACAATCATACCATCTTCTAATTTTGCATTATTAAGTTGAGTGAAGTTATAAGATAACAGTACGTGGCTACTAAACGTACGTCCACTTGCCAAAGTAATGCCAACACCAAGTGAACCAAAAGGAGTGGTTTGAGTTTTAAAATTATTTATATTACTCACTGCCATACCAGCTTTCATCTCCATAAAACAAAGTTGGCGTGTTTTTTTAAAGTCGGTGCGGAAAATTGCATACAGAGGATAACTGCTTGAACTACTACTCACCATCATATCAATTCCTGCACCAAAGCCAAGAAATCTCACATAAGGACCGCTATAACCAAAATAAGCATTAATGTCAATCGCCGACATATCACTTCCTGTCATATCAATAGCACTACCGGCATCAAGTCCCCACGAGAATCGTTTCTCAATGTCTTGCGCTAACACCGTGTGGGAGATAAACAACAAGAACCCTACAATCAAAAAATTTGCAGCGTTTTTCATTCAATCAATCTAAGTTCGAGACAACACCAATTATTCAACGATTCTACTGAAACTTTTTCAAATCCCAACGACAATGCTTTTTCTTCCAGAACCGGGACATCCTCAGTATAAAAACCACTGAGATACAATAGTCCTCCAGGTTTTATTGCTGTTCTATAGGCATCTATGTCATTAAGTATAATATTTCGGTTAATATTAGCAAACATAACATCCACTCGATCTACATCAACCAACGTGGAAGCATCTCCCAACAAGACATTTATTTCAGGATGTCCATTAGAAGCGACATTCTCTACTGCATTAGCGTGAGCCATAGGATCTATCTCGACAGCAGTAACTGATTGTGCACCTCTCATCGCTGCTAAAATTGCCAGAATACCTGTTCCGGTGCCCATATCAAGAACTGACTTTTCGGCAAATTCCATCTTTAATATCTTATCTATTATAAGAGATGTAGTGGAGTGATGTCCAGTACCAAAAGCCATTTTGGGATCAATAACTATATCATAATCGCATTGGGGAATATCGACATGAAAAGAACTATGAATAACACACTTATTATCTCCAATAATAATAGGTTTGAAATAATTTTTTTCCCATTCATGGTTCCAATCTTGACCCTCTATAAAGTTTTTCTGCCAGTTTATAACGATGTCGGGCATTGGAAATGCTTGCACTGCTCGATTCAAAGCTTCGACACTAAACAGTTCAATTTTTATATAGGCCGTTACTCCGTCACTATCAGGAACAAAACTCTCATAGCCTTCTTCACAAAGCAATGCTGCAAGTATATCAGTCGCCGGTTCACTACAGGGCGAAACATTAAATCTTACTTCTACGTAGTCGTTCATATAATCAGCGTTAACTCCCACAAAGGTAACACATTCTTATTATAAACACAAGTTTTAACGACCTTTGAAGATTTCCAATACCTGTTTCACATATTTATAAGCCTGAAATCCATAGGTCACGTAAGTTATGAATTTACTGATTTTATTTCCAAACGGAACATCACCCGACTGCATAAGGTCAGATGATTGCATTGAACCATATACAAACTTCATTTGCCCAACAATAAACTCGCTTTTTACCTTATTTACAACAAGACGTTGCTCCATTTCTTCAATAGAATAACCTCGCCATTCGAGATTCCTGTCAGAGTTTTTAGTTACCGATTCCTGTTCCATGATTCATGAATTGGGTTGTTCGACAATAAGCTTTGAGACCATTCGAGCTATCGGATTTATTATCAACGATTTTTTTGCAAGTACAACAACTACTGTTAATATGAGGTAGAATGTAGCAATTATAGTATATGCCCAAACCGGTTGCATAACATTACACAGCAAGTGACCTATCGCAGATGCCAAAAAGCCGAGCAAACATAAAAGCAGCATAAATTCCACAAATAAGTAGACTATAGCTCCTAAAAGCTTTGTGATTTTTACCGACAACACAAGCCGAGCATCCTCAACTTTCAGATACAACAATTTTTTTGCCAGTTTATATAATAATGAATAATTAGAATCCAAAGCCATAATAATAAATAGTTGAAATTTAAGTAAATATTAAAGTAGGGGGGAATACAGAGTTTGATTCCCCCTACATTAATTTTCAAAATATCATTTCTCTGCAGTCGAGATAGCCGCGGTTATTTCATCAACCAAACGATCTACTTCAGCCTCGGCTTTACACCTACACAGTCCATGTTTCTTACACATAGCTTTAATTTCAGCCCTAAGTTCTTCACCTTTTTTGGGAGCAAAAAGTACAGCCGCACCAGCACCTACAATAGCACCGCCTATAAACGCATAAAGTAAATTCTTGTAATACATAATTATAAATTAATTAATAAATTCATTAACCTTCAATTTCTGAAGCAATCTCCTCGACTACTGCTTCGAGTTGATCCTTCTTTAATTTAATTCCTTTACTTTTAAGATAATCCTTAATCTGAGCCCGAGTATCAGAGCCCTTTTTAGGTGCATAAAGTAACCCAACAGCTGCTCCGGCAACTGCTCCGGCAACTACAGCAAGTGCAATGTTTAAACCTTTCATAGTAGTATTGTTTTAGATAAATATTTATAATTGATCATACAATCAATCATCATTTTGATTTTACAATTATAACACTTATTGCCCGAAAATGTTCTGCAAGACACCTGTGATAAATTAACATCCTGAAAAAATCGGCAAAAAAAGTGTTAGTATTTTTTTTATTAACCAATTATTTGTACCTTTGTGCCCGTTAAACAATACAAAACCAAATAACTAATTAATTAACAATGGCAACAAAAATCAGATTACAACGTCATGGCCGTAAAAACTATGCGTTTTATCCTATTGTAATCGCCGATAGCAGGGCACCACGAGATGGTAAGTTTATTGAAAGGATAGGTTCCTACAACCCGAACACTAATCCTGCTACAATAACATTGAATTTCGAACGGGCTTTGTATTGGGTAAACGTTGGTGCTGAACCCACCGACACAGTACGTACCATTCTCTCACAAGAAGGTGTACTTCTAATGAAGCATCTTCAAGGTGGCGTTAAGAAAGGTGCATTTGACGAAGCTGAGGCAGAACGCCGTTTCGCCGATTGGAAAGCTAAGAAGCAAGCTGCCGTTAACGCAGTAAAGACTTCAATGGCGACCAAGAAGGAAGAGGCAGCTAAACAGCGTCTTGAAGAGGAGCAGGCTAAGAACAAGGCAAAAGCTGAAGCTGTAGCCAAGAAACTCGCTGAAATCGCAGCCGCCAAGGCCGCAGCTGAAGCAGAAGCCGCAGCTGAGACCGAAGCAGCTCCCGCTGAAGAAGCAGCAGCTGAATAAAGCGTAGCTGATTTCACTTTGCTTGTCGACACAGGCAAAGTCTCTTTTAGAGGAAAGCATTAAAGAGGTACATTATCCAAATTGATTCTGTACCTCTTTTTTTTGCGTACATACCAATGTTATAGTGTTTTTGCAAAGGTACTATATTAACGTGAGTTCGATGAAAACTAAGTGATTGAAAATTTGGTGGTTAGCGATAA
>CANOKG010000097.1 GCA_947566655.1 uncultured Muribaculaceae bacterium
TGAAAAAGAGGACCGATCGGTCCTCTTTTTCAATCTCAGGGAAGTTTGATTCGGGTTTCTATAGTAAACTTATGCATTAGCATGTCGCATAGCTAACGGCATCAACGATTAATGGTATGATTGATGTATCGATATCTATCTTTTCAAGTGATTTTGCATCTTTTTGAAGATTATTGGCAAAATCATCTATTGTCAACCCTCCTTGAGTGATAAATAGTTTATAATAATTCAGGGCATTATTTTCGTCACTCATAGCTAATGCTAAATGGCCCATATTTAAGTAATCTACGGGAACAGGCGATTTTGAGATAATGTTATTATAAATCGACTTGGCTTTGTCAAATTCTTTGAGCATCATGTGACACCATGCCAATTGCCGGTTTGCTCTATTTGAATTGTTGTCAAGGTAATTGACTTTATAAAAAAACTTTAAAGCTTCGCTAAACTGTTCCAATTCTAAGTAGCAGTTACCAATTGCAAGATTTGTTCTTATAGAATCGGCTGGTTCTTTTTCAAGTATTCGTTTATAATATTCAAGCGATTTGTTGGGGGCTCTAAGTTGTTGATGTATTGAAGCTATATGTTTAAGCGTCCACAGACTGTTGGCATTAAGTAATTCGGCTTGTTCATAGTATCTTAGGGCCTCTGTATAATCACCAAGTTTTTCCAGACAAAATCCCATTTTTTCGAAAAGTTGAATGTCTGGACATGATAGATTTTCAATGGCTTTGAATAAATTAAGTGAGTCTTGATAATATCTGTATTTGAAATAAAATTCGGCTATAGTTTTGAGATTCTCTATGTCATTGAATTCGTCACGCAATATAGGTATGGTGACGAGATTTAGGTCGGTTATAAATGGATCTTTGAATTCAGTTTTTCTACGAAAAAGTTTAAAGAAACGATACAAATCCTGAACATACCTGTTCATAATAGCCTTTCGAGTTTTAAGTTCTTTGTCGAGTGATGATCGTTGCATGTCAAGCAAACTTTCTACCTGTGCGTTGAATTGGTTCTTTATAAGTTCGCGTTGTGATGAGGGTATATGTTCGATTGATAATGCAAAAGAAAATTTGTCGCTATTACAGAATACCGGGGAAGATTCGAGAACACCGATGATATCAGCCATTTCAGGGTCTATCCTTAATAGTTCTGACCGATCGGAATGAAAAGGCATAAACCAATTGGATATATCATTGAAAAATGGATATGTCTTAAGGTGTGAAAAAGTAGACATAAATACGTCTCCACCTTCCATCTGAATCTCAAATAACTGTCTCATTTTCTCGGCAACCCCCGATTTCTCAAGCATCTCTTGCCACTCGGGATTGAAATCCATGTCGATATTCTCATCGTCTAATGATTCGATATTCCCAAATTGTCGAGTAATGTCGGGGCGCATCTTTATAATTTCGGGTACAACTTCCTCTTGCATTGTGCGGGTGATACGTTCGGTATCACGTGCGCGGACAAGTTCAAGAAAAGCATCACGAAGATCATTATGCCAATTTATATTGTCTGATAAGAGTTTGACGCGAGATATTGTTTCTTCATCCAAATCGCGATTTCTATATTGGTAGAGAGCTAAAACTAAAGCAATACATGCAACCGGACTAATGTTGTCATCGCCCGATTGATAAGCTTCAATTAATAAATTAATACGTTTCGGGTCATAATATTCAAATAGCCCTAATAATAATCCGGAAATAACAAATTGTTTGAATGGATTGTAGAAACGATTTGATGAGAAAACAGAGGAAAGAGCTTCGTAGTCTTCTGATGCAAGTGGAAAGTAAATCCAAAGACGATTGAATATATCTCTTTCAAGCGACTCCCGGTTTAATATGTTTTCTTTACTCTTGGGGCTTTCAGGCGTCAAATTAGCGCCAGTTGACATGTAGTCAGTTAGCAGTTTTTCATATTGGCGCAGTAAGGTGGTTATTGATTCTTGTTTTGAAATATTGATGTATCTGAGAGTATTGAAGTAAAGGGTTGATACCTCGTTGGTTAGTGCATGGCGCTCAAGAGAGTCAAGTGCTTGGAGCATTTGCTGAACCATATTACGGTATAACTTTGGGCGAGATGGGTCTTTTACACCTTTTAGTGCATAGTCTAACATATAGCGGTATGATTCTTCGAGGCCGTTGATTTTATCGGTCGTTTCCCAAGTCATCAATAATTGGGACATTGATCGAAGTTGCTTAAACGCTTGGGCAAGTCGACCGTTATTTATGGCCGAGATGATATTATTTTTTTGATTTGTTATATCTTCTTTTTTCATAAAAAGTGATAGCATTTTGATTATAAACAAAAATTGTTGCAAAAATCTTGCCAAAGAAAGTGAAATATTGATTTTTAACTATTGGGCCGAGAGAAAAAATATTTTGAAAATAAATATAATAACTTTATTTTTGCATTAAACAAATGATTTTGTTCAGCTGTATAATAGTAAACCTTAAATATTAATAGTTATGAATATTGAGAAAATTATCAATGATTTAGAGGTAAAACATCCTGGTGAGAATGAATATCTTCAGGCCGTGAAAGAAGTTTTGCTGTCGGTTGGTGATGTTTATGACCAGCATCCTGAGTTTGAACGTAATAAGATTATTGAGCGCATGGTTGAGCCAGACCGTATCGTTACTTTCCGTGTTACTTGGATTGACGATAAGGGGGAAATTCAAAACAATATAGGATATCGCGTGCAGTTTAATAATGCAATTGGCCCGTATAAGGGAGGTATTCGTTTCCATGCTTCAGTTAATCTTTCAATATTGAAGTTCCTTGGATTTGAACAAACATTTAAAAATGCACTTACTACATTACCTATGGGTGGTGCTAAAGGTGGTAGTGACTTTTCTCCGCGAGGAAAAAGTGATCGTGAAATAATGAGATTCTGTCAGGCATTCATTCTATGTTTATGGAAGAATCTCGGACCTGATCGTGATGTTCCTGCCGGAGATATAGGTGTTGGAGGTAGAGAGGTTGGCTATATGTATGGCATGTATAAAAAACTTGTTGACGAAAACACAGGTACATTTACAGGTAAAGGCTTGAGCTTTGGAGGTTCTCGTATACGTCCTGAAGCTACAGGTTTTGGTGCTCTCTATTTTGTGCAGGATATTTTAAAACGTAACAATGATACTCTTGAAGGCAAGACTATTGCAATTTCTGGTTTTGGAAATGTGGCATGGGGTGCAGCTCTTAAGGCTACTGAATTGGGCGGTAAAGTGGTAACTATATCGGGACCTGATGGATATGTATATGATCCAACAGGAATATCGGGCGAAAAAATAGATTATATGCTTGAACTTCGAGCTTCGGGCGAAGATATTGTTGCCCCATATGCCGAAAAATTTCCTGAGGCGACATTCTTCCCTGGACAAAAACCTTGGGTGCAAAAAGTCGATATCGCACTACCCTGCGCTACTCAAAATGAAGTTAATGGAGACGATGCAAAGAAATTGCTTGATAATGGTGTAAATCTTGTTGCCGAAGTATCTAATATGGGGTGTACTCCAGAAGCTATTGATGCATTTATAGCTGCAAAAATTATCTATGCTCCTGGCAAGGCTGTTAATGCAGGAGGAGTTGCTACATCGGGTTTGGAAATGAGTCAGAATGCTGAACATCTTCAGTGGTCGGCTAAAGAAGTTGATGATAGATTGCATGAAATAATGCATAATATACACCAACAATGTGTAGAACATGGAACTGAAGCCGATGGATATGTAAATTATATGAAGGGTGCAAATATTGCCGGTTTCATGAAAGTTGCCGATGCTATGATGGCACAAGGTGTCATTTGATCTTAAACAGTCTATAATCTTATTTGATTTTAAAGCAACCGACGTTGTTTATAACAGCGATCGGTTGCTTTTTTATGTGTAATTAAAATTCTGGTTGAGTTATACATTATTTTGCATATTTATAATATAGCTTTGAATCCTTTTGATTATATTTGGCAAATATTTCAAACTAATAAAAATCGATGTCACATATCAGGAGCATTCTTTTAAAAGTGTTGGTGTTAGTGACAGTTGTGATTCAGGCCTTAAATATTTCGGCTGAAGATTACTCTGTCTCAGAGTCTTTGTCTTTACTCGATAAAGCTGTTGCCAACCGTAGGTCTTTTTTTCAAAAGAAAGAGTGGCAGATAGACTCAATGAAAGATGTTTTATTGTCAGTTAATAGAATATCTTCGATACAACGTATGCTCAATTATGAGACTATAGGTGATGCTTATTCGACACTTAACAATGATTCGGCATCAGTCTATTATCAGATGGGGCTTGATACGGCGATAGAATTAGATAATGATTCTATGGCTAATGTGTATAGATTGAAGCTTGCGTTTCATGCTGCTGTTGGTGGAATGACCCAAAATGCGGTACAAATAATGGAATCGGTTGACACTGTGAATATGGGTGATGATGTGAGATATCTCTTTCATAAAATGTCAAGAGGTGTTTGCTATTATGGAGCTATGGTTTTCGAGCATAATTACGATTTGCATAGACATTGGTATGATAGGTCGGTAAAAGAACAACGATTTTTGCTGCAAACACAAAAGTATGATACAAGGCAGTATAATAAGGATTTGGCTGATTATTACTATTTAATACAGCAGTTTGATAAAGGGGAAAAGTTATTGAATGAATTGCTGGGAGATAAATCTATAGATAGTTTGGAGTATGCCCAACTGATGATGTCGTTGGGGTTGAATTATGAAGCAATTGGAGACTCCGATAGAGCTGTCTATTGCTTGGCTGAGGCTGCCCGATACTTTATTTATGCCGGCTCGGGCGAGGTAATCCCTTTACAACATCTTGCAGAGAAAATGTATCGCGATAATGAAGATATTATACGAGCCTATGAATATACGATGACTGCTTTGGAAAGCGCATCGGAGTGTGGTGCTGTTGCCCGTGTGATGCAAATCTCTCCACAATTATCTATTGTGTCAAATGCACGTGGAAAATTGATAACCTGGTGGACACGTGCATATTCTATTATTTTAGCTATAGTTGTATTTTCAGCTTTGATAATTATAGTGATTGCCTATTTACTTTATAGGCATATCAAAAAAATGAATGGTATGCAGAAGGTGCTTGTAGAGGCAAATCATGCGAGAGAAGTTTATATTGGACAGTTTATGATGTTGTGTTCTGTATATATGGATAAACTGCATCAGTTTAATGGATTAGTCAATAGAAAATTAAGCCTTGGACAAACTGAAGAATTGTTTAAGTTGACAAAAAGTGGTAAACTTTTAGAAGAACAGACAAAAGACTTTTATAATGTTTTTGACTCTGCATTTCTTCATCTTTACCCTAATTTTGTATCAGACGTTAACGCATTGTTTCATCCTGAAGATCAAATTGTTCTTAAGGAAGGGGAATTATTGAATACAGATCTTCGAATTTTGGCGTGTCTTAGACTTGGTCTCGATGATGCAAACAGAATAGCCCAAGTCTTGAACTATTCAGTTAATACAATTTATTCATATCGTAATAGGCTACGTAACAGAGCGATCAAGCGAGAAACGTTTGAGATTGATTTGATGTCTTTGTAATAGTATTATAAACGCCTTTTAATATTCGATATAATGTTGATATTTAGTATTTAAAATGAACGGGTTAGAGTTTCGGTGTCAATAATTTTCAGTACCAACAGGCCATCGGGGGTGTAAGTTGGCGTAGTAAGGAGAAAAAGATTGCTTATAAGATGTTCTATCGCCTCGCTGGTTAGTTGTTGGCCGCTTTTTATCGCCGTAGATCGAGCCATTGAGAGGGCTATATCTTTCTCTAAATCGGTCATTATTTGATCATTTTCTTTGGATGAGACAGAGTCAATAATTCCGGTAATTATTTCTATGGGATTACTTTCGGCTATAATTGCCGGTACCGCATTAATGGCCCATGAGCCTTTACCGGCTTTAACTATATCAAAACCTATTGATTTGAGCTTGGTTAAGATTTCATTAATAATGATATCTTGGCCGGGTGTGGTATTTAGTATTTCAGGAAAAATAAGAGATTGGGAAGCGACCGAAGATGTTTGTACAGCTTTTAAAAATTGATCGAATAGAATGCGCACATGTGCTCGGTGTTGATCAATGATAATTAAGCCTGATTTGGCCGGTGATAACAAGTACTTATTTTTGAACTGAATAGCTGAGCATGTATTAGATATTATATTTGTGTTATCGTCAAATAAATCTCTATCAGGATTACAGATGTCAGAATTGGTGTTGGGCAATTGTTGGGATTGAGTCTCAGTTGATTGTTGGCCATTGTTCCAACGGTCATAAAGAGCATCCCAATTATTGAATGTATCGTTAGTTTCTTTTTTCCAATTTAAGGCCGAAGATTTGACGTTGGCCGATGTAGGTGGAACGTTTGTCGGTACCGGCTGTTCAAATGGATTGTATCGTGTTCCTGAGGTTAGGTCGATATCAAGTTTAGCAGTCATATTTGGTGCGAAAACTGGTATTTCGGGAGTGTTATCGGTCGAGAAATCGATAGCAGGTGCAACATTGAATCGTCCGAGCGATTCTCTTACTGCGGCCTCAAGAATCTGACTTATAGGAAGATCATTTTCGAATTTTATTTCATGTTTGGTGGGATGTATGTTGACATCAATTGTTGCCGGGTCTACTTCGAAATTTATAAAATAGTTTGGTTGTACATCAGGTCCTATCAGTTTGTCATAACACGCCATTATCGCTTTGTGGAAAGAAGGGTGTCTCATGTTTCTGCCATTAACGAAGAGATATTGTAGCCAGTTGCGTTTGCGTGCGCCCTCAGGTAGTCCTATGAAACCGTTGATTTTTACCAGAGATGTTGCTGTTTCTACGGGAAGAAGTTGTCGTTCTATGGTTTTACCAAAAAGTTGGCCTATTCGTTGTTTTAGGCTTCCTGGAATTAGTTGATGCATGGTGACATCATTGTGTACAAGAGTAAGTTCGAGATCGTTGTTAACCAATGCCAATCGTTCAAATTCATGTACTACATTAGAGAGTTCTACCGAATCCTTTTTTAGAAATTTACGTCTTGCAGGAATGTTAAAAAACAGATTCTTAACCATCATGTTGCTCCCGGGTTGACATACATCTGGTTCTTGTGATTCAACCTTTGAGCCACTTATGCATATTCGGGATCCAATACTATCGTTGCGTCTCATGGTTTTAAGCTCGACTTGGGATACTGCGGCAATTGACGCCAACGCTTCTCCTCTGAAGCCCATAGTTGACAGAGAGAAAAGGTCGTTGGCGTTTCTTATTTTAGAGGTTGAATGGCGCTCAAATGCCAATCGGGCGTCGGTTGCACTCATTCCCGATCCATTGTCAATAACTTGTATCAGTGTTCGGCCGGCATCTCTAAGAATAATATTGATTTTTGTCGCACCGGCATCAACAGAATTCTCAACAAGTTCTTTTATTACCGAGGATGGTCGTTGTATAACCTCACCTGCTGCAATTTGGTTGGCTACAGAATCAGGTAAAAGCTTTATTATATCATTAGTCATGTCAAATTTAGCAATTAGAATTGGAATGTAAAATTATACAAATGCAGTAACTTTAGCAAATAGTTGTTTATAACTGGACTTAATTGTAAAAAAATCTGGTTAACTTTGTTAAATATTTCCATCTGATATGAATAAGTTACATCTATTTAATCCTGAAAATGATCTTGCGTTAGCATCGAATATGCCATATTATACGCCTCCTGCGGCAGCTGCCAAGCTCGCAAAGTCGGCATGTATGTTACCAATGTGGTATGCCGATCGGGGTGATTATGTATTGATCAACAGAGGCTATAGGGAGTGGTGTGAGTCTGTCGCAGATGAATTTTGTTTAGAAGTGAACTTTGTCACGGATATTCCTTCCCATGTTTCTGTTGTGTTGCCGTGGGGTTGGTCAAGATATACAAAACAATTACTTTTGTCGCATGGAATGAGTCGCAGCCTATTGCCAACCGATAGTCAACTTAACACAATTAGAGCATTGAGCCATAGGCACACTTCCATAGATATGTATGAAGTGCTTACAAAACTGCTTCCCTACCCTGCACCACCTATGCCTATTGATACTAATGATGTTCTGCTGATCGAGAGCGAATTAAAAGCAGGTAGGCAGAAGTATATAAAATCTCCATGGTCGGGTAGCGGACGTGGCATTATTGACACAACTACAGCGCCTATAAAGCAGGTAATAAGATTGGCCGCAGGAGTAATTGCCCGGCAAGGATCGATACTTATGGAGGAGCGGCTTGACAAGATTCTTGATTTTGCAATGCTGTTTGATATGAATGATGGGGTGGCTTCGTTTGTTGGATATTCTGTGTTTTTTAATTTAAACTATTCGGCCTATAATGGTAATCGATTAGCTGCGGAATATATTTTACAGCAAGAACTGCAACATTATGTGTCACGGTATGATATTGAGGCTACGCGTGAGTCGGTTAAAATAGCTTTGGAGAAAGTTATTGCCGATAAATACAATGGTCCGTTGGGTGTTGACATGATGATATATGATGGGGGTAATCACATTAATATAGCACCATGTGTAGAGGTGAATTTGAGAATGACAATGGGGCGTGTGGCTCACGAGCTTTCTACGCGTCATTTGCCAAATGGTTTTTGTGGAAGTATGAGTATGGATCTCTGTGACAAAATTTGTTCATACAAATTAGATGACTCAATATATAGGT
>CANOKG010000098.1 GCA_947566655.1 uncultured Muribaculaceae bacterium
TACGTAATGATGCCGATGGTCAGAAGAATCCTGCCGATGAAAAGAACTTTGACAGCTTCGTTTACGGTCGCAAACTTATTACTGCCGATAACAGTAAGCTCACCATCCAACTTCGCACCCACCAGTCGCCATGTTACTGGGGTGTTCAGATCATCGACCTCACCAAAGCCGAACCCGAGATCGAGTATGTAGGATCAACTCGTGTAGCCGACAGCGGTTCTTACTTCAACGAGTTCTTCGATCTCTCTCCATGGGAAGGTAAGGAAGTTGTAGTTGTTGTAGGTCACTACCGCATGGAGACAGGCGACTACTGGCGTCAGCTTGTACTGCGTCGATTCGCTTTCAGCAATGAGTATTTCGCCAATGAGGTTTATACATGGATGCCAGGTACTGAAATCGAGGATCTTCCCGGTTGGCACATGACCGAGTCTATAGTTCGTTCTTCAATGCCTCAGGATCTTAAACATTTTACCGGTATCAGTCCTGTAGGTGGTGACAGAGGTAATTACATCGACGGTTACCGTTCATGGCATGCAGCCGGTCACGTGATGGCATATTGGACGCACATGCCTCTGCATAAAGATCCCGAAACATTTGCCAACGAGGGTTACGTGATCAAAACCCGAGGCAACGAGGCTCCCAATACTCTGGAACCTGAGCAGTATGTCTATGCCAAATTCTCAATCGCTCCGGGTCACAATCAATTTGTGCTTACAACCCGTAACTTCGGCAGCAACTATACATTCTTCAAGTTTACTGCCATAACCATGGATTGCAAGGCTCACTTCATCTCTCCTGCCGAGAATACAGCTCCCGATGCTGCAGCTGCCGAGGATGGATGCTGGAAGTTCAAGAGCGGTGACGACTACTGTACCTTCACCTACGATCTCTCAGAGTTCAACGGTCAAGATATACTTGTTTGTCTGAGCGTTCACAACGGAGAGAAGAACGGTGATGAAAACAAACTCACCCTCAACGCTATCGATATCAAATAATAGTATTACAACTGGAAATTGTATTTGAATAATGAAAATTTCACACATTTTTTTGGCAGCTTCGCTGTTGGTGTGTGCCTCGGCTTGCTCCTCCGACGATCCTAAGGATCCGTCGGAGGGTGAACCCGGTGGTAATACTCCCGGCAAACCTTCTACCGAGTCGGTAGCCGTAGTCAATACACAGCGCGCCATCTCGATTATTGACGCTGCGGTCACCAACTATTTCGATCCTCAGTCATCGTCAATGGTCATGGCCCGCAAATACAATCCGTTCACCGGCAACCGTTCAAGCGAGGTAGGCAGCGTGTGGATGTACACAAGCTCGATCGAGGCCGTTAACGCCACGATGATTGCGATGAAAGATTTGAAAGATAATGGCAAGCCTGAGCTTTACAATGCCAACTGGGATCGCTATAAAACGCTTCTTGACAAGTTGATCGACAATCTTGACTTCTATGCGGGAACTTTCACTCTTACGTCCTATACCGGTACAAATACCTGGACTGTGTATGCCGTGAACCGTGCCAGCGGTAAAGGAAGTGCTGATGTCACCGGCGTTTTGAACGTATATGACGACCAGCAGTGGCTCGTTAGGGAACTGATCGAAGCTTATCGCGTTACCGGCAATGCTAAGTATCTCGAGAAAGCTGAGTATCTGACTGCCTATGTTCTTGACGGATGGGATTGCACCCTCGATTCCAATGGTAACGAGCACGGCGGTATAACGTGGGGCCCCGGTTACACTACCAAGCACTCGTGCAGCAACGGCCCGATGGTGGCACCTCTGGCATGGCTTAGCGATATATATAAAGGTAAAGCCGATAAGATTACCTACAAACTTATTGATACCGATAAAAAACGCTATGAAGTAACCGAGTCTAAGTATGACTATTACCTTAAAATGGCTGTCAAGGTCTACGACTGGCAGAAGCGTAAACTCTACAACTCGTCAAATGGAGTTTTCTATGATATGTTAGGCGCCAACGGAGGTATAGCCTACGAGACTATCAACGGTGTAAGATATCGTGCAAACAATCCCGATACCGGAGCAACAGGCAAATACTACAGCTATAATACCGGTACTATGATCTCCGGTGCCGCTGCAATAGCCTCATCGACAGGCGACTCAAAGTACATCAGTGAGGCTCAGTCCCTATCACAGACGAGTTTCAATCACTTCGCACAGCTCGGAGTCTCTCTAAGCGGATATTATTCGTTCAATCTCGAAGGATTCTCACCATGGTTCAACGGTGTCTTGATGAGAGGTTGGGCTGAGGCTTACAGTGTAGCACCTGCAGCTGCTGATGGCTTGAAAGCATTCCAACAGAATCTCGACTATGGCTACAGCCATTTCCTCGAGAGCGATATGCTACCTGTCAACCTGCTTGCCGGTTGGAGCCGGGATCGCGCGAAGTGTGACACAGAGGCTATGTTCACATTTGTGCACGCTGCCGAGTATGCCGTCCTTGCCAGCTACGAGCTTAAAAAATAACTAATCAACATCATATTAATATGTTCAGAATCTTTAAATTTAATTGCGGTCTGCCCCAGGCGGTCATGGCTCTGATGATGCTGCTGTTGCCGTTTGCCGCAGTCGCTCAGTCAACCATCACCGTGAGTGGTGTCGTGACTGACAATGAGAACGAACCGCTCATAGGAGCGACGGTAATGGTGAAAAACTCCAGTACCGGTGTATCAACTAACTTTGATGGAGAGTATACCATCAAGGCTAACCCCAACGATGTATTGGTAGTATCTTACATCGGTTTCTCATCGGTGGAAGAGGCTATCAAAGGACGCACAACAGTCAATTTTGTCCTCTCAAGCAACGCTGAGGCTCTTGACGAGGTGGTTGTCGTAGGTTACGGTGTTCAGCGCCGTGGCTCGGTGACCGGTGCTGTGTCGGCTATCAAGGGCGATGCCATGGTAAAGACCAATAATGAGAACCCTCAGAACATGTTGACCGGTAAGATTCCCGGTGTGCGTGTATGGCAAAAGAGTGCCGAGCCGGGTTCCTACAATAATAACTTCGATATTCGCGGCATGGGCTCTCCACTCGTTGTTATCGATGGTGTACCACGCACAGTTGAAGATTTCCAGCGTTTGAATGCCAACGATATTCAGGACGTTTCGGTTCTGAAAGACGCTGCCGCCGCTATCTATGGTGTGCGTGCTGCTAACGGTGTTCTTCTTGTCACCACCAAACAGGGTCAAAAAGGTCAGGCAAAAGTTAACTACAACGGTTCATTCACAATCCAGAAACCGAAGTCGATGCCCGAGCTTGCAAACGCTTTCGATGCCATGACAGTGTGGAACGAGAAAGGCCGCAACAATATCAACGGTGGTCAAATCTACTATGACGAATCAGACTTCGAGGCTTATCGCACAGGCCTTCGCACACAAACCGACTGGAACCGTGAGATCATCTCTTCATGGTCACCCCAAACACAACACGATATAAGCGTGTCGGGTGGTAACGACAATACACAGTACTTTGCCAGCCTTGGTTATATCTACCAGGAAGGTATGTTCAAATCGGGCGACCTGAACTATAATAAGATAAATCTTCGCAGTAACCTGTCGACAAAGGTGTGGCGCGGTATCAAACTTGACCTTAATCTTTCGGCTATGTCCGATACCCGCAATTCTCCCTATTATAACTCGGTTGAGATTATTAAAAACTACTGGAAGCAAGGTGTGCTTCATCCCGCCTATGCCGATCCGGAGCGTACTATGCTCAACTATGCAGGTCTTGACTTAGAGCGTAATACAGTAGCAATGATGAGCGCCGACTACTCGGGATACAACAAGAATAGAAGAAAAATGTTCCAGTCGAGCGGTGCTGTTACCGTTGACTTGGGCGAATACACTCAGGTGTTGAAAGGTTTGACTGCTAAGGCGATGGTAAGCTATGATTACACTATGGACAACAATGAGACTTACAAGAAAGAGTTCACTCAGTATGCCTACAATGAGGCCGACGGCACCTATACAGGTAAAGTTTATTCTGAAACCTCTCCTTCGGGTATGCGCCGCGAATTTTACGACAAGTCTCAGTTCCTGGCTCAGTTCACACTTAACTATCTCCGTAAATTCAACGACGTACACAACGTAGGTGCTGTTGTAGGTTACGAGTCGACAAGCCGTCATGGAGACAATTTCTATGCCTATCGTGATCTCGCGTTCTCTGTTCCTTACCTTCTTGCAGGTGTTGAAGAGGGTCAGATCGGTTCTATGAACACCGGTACCGGTTCACTCTATGACCTTGGCAACCGTGCTATCATTGGTCGTTTAACCTATGATTATGCAAGCCGGTATTTGATCGAGGGTCAGTTCCGTTACGACGGTTCTTCCAAGTTTGCCAAGAATCACCGCTGGGGTTTCTTCCCATCGGTATCGGCCGGCTGGCGCATCAGCGAGGAACCTTGGTTCCGTGACTGGGACAGCAATAGCTTCGTTAGCCAATTGAAACTCCGTGCCAGCTATGGTATTCTTGGTGATGACGGTTCTATCAACTACGAGTGGTTGCAAGGCTACAACTATCGCGGTGGTACAGCAAGCGATAATGGTAACTACAACGGCTTCTCTCCGGGTTATGTGTTTGACGGTAAGTTTGTCTATGGAGCCAGTCCTACAGCTATTCCCAATGAGCTGCTCAGCTGGTATAAGTCAAAGACATTCAACATCGGTGTTGACTTTGACAGCCGCACGGGTGTGATCGGTGCTTCGGTTGATTACTTCATGCGTAACCGTTCGGGTCTGTTCCAGCGTCGCAATGGTGACTTGCCTACAGTAGTTGGTTCAACTGCTCCATTGGAGAATATAAACTCCGACCGTCACTATGGTCTTGAGGTTGCCATCACCCACCGCTACACTGTTGGCGACTGGTCGTGGAACGCCCGCGGTATCTTCTCGGTTACCCGTAATAAATATATGACTGCTGTTCAAAACGGTCCATATGCCAACTCTTATGACAAGTGGCGTCATGATAACCTCAACCATCGTTTCCAGGGTGTACAGTTCGGTTATGTAGGCGCAGGCCGCTATGAGAACTGGTACCAGATATGGAACGATCCTTTGTACACTGAGCGCGATGTTCTCCCCGGCGATTATCGCTATGAAGACTGGAACGGTGACGGCGAGATCAATGGACTGGATGAGCATCCATATGCATTTGACCAGACTCCGTGGATCAATTTCTCACTCGATTTGAACCTGATGTGGAAGGGTTTTGACCTCAACATGTTGTGGCAAGGTACAGCTTTAGGTTCGATGCAGTATCAGGAGCCTCTGTATGCAATATGGGGCCAGAATGGTGGCGGTGTATTGAATCAGTTCACCGACCGCTGGCACACTGTCGATCCCAATGCCGACATATATGATCCGGCTACCCAATGGGTTAGTGGATACTATGCGTTCAGTGGCCGTTCACCCAAGGGTAATTCTACTTTCAACCGCGTGTCTACCAATTACCTGCGTCTTAAGAGCTTGGAATTGGGTTACTCCATTCCTGCCAAGATTTTGCACGGCAACACAGTGCGTGTTTACTTTAACTGCTACAACCCATTGACATTCACTAAGGTTAAATTTGTAGACCCAGAGCATCCCGATTCAGAGAATGGTCGTCTATATCCTCTTAACCGCACCTACACTGTAGGTTTGAACCTGTCATTCTAAAATATCCAAAACTTGAATTTAGTATGAAAAAAATCATAATATCAGCAATTCTTGGTCTTGGCGTCATGACTTCGTGTGCCGACCTTGATATTTCGCCTAAAGGCATGATGACAGAGGATGACCTCCTCAGCAATGATGCCGGAATGGAGATTTATATGGCTGAGGTTTACAGCCGACTGCCTATCGAAGATTTCAAATATCTGCCACAGCGCGGT
Source organism: uncultured Muribaculaceae bacterium (assembly GCA_947566655.1). Lineage (GTDB taxonomy): Bacteria > Bacteroidota > Bacteroidia > Bacteroidales > Muribaculaceae > JAAVFS01. The sequence goes on from CANOKG010000098.1 coordinate 5,888, forward strand.
CACAATGGTAATGGTTGGCTCGTATCGAAAGGTGTCGAGGGAACAGGTGAAGCCGTGGGTCGCGATAATATTGTCACTGCATTTACCGGTGAAGATGACTCGGCTTGGGGTCGCAATTTCGAAACACTACGCAAGCTTAACGTCCTTATTACCGACCTCCCGAAGTATCAGGGTAACTACTCTCCGGTTGCCTACAACGATTATCTGGGTCATGCTTACTTCCTTCGTGCCTATCTGTTCACACATATGGCTATGAGATATGGTGGTATTCCATTGGTAACCCGTGTCATCAACTATCCTAAAGACGATGTTCTCGAAGTTCCACGCTCGAGCGAGGAGGAAACCTGGGATCAGATTCTTAGTGATTACAACACGGCAATCTCATTGATGTCTAACCAGAGTGCAAAGCGCGGCTATGCCAATCGCTATGTCGCCCTTGCCTACAAGTCGAGCGCTATGCTCTATGCCGGTTCGGTTGCCAAATACAACCAGACGGTCGACGGTCACTTGACAGGTTTCGGTTCAAAGACAGGTGTTCGTGTTATCGGTTTCGATCCCACTACATGGGAAGCTGCTTCGAAGCGCTACTTTACCGAGGCCTATAAAGCTGCATCAGAAATTATTACTGACGGTCGCTATCAGCTCCATAAATCCAAGTGGGCTGCTAACGATCCCCAGGCCCAATATGAGAATCTTGTCGACATGCTCGCCGATGCCAACAGCTCTGAGCATCTTTGGGTAAAGGAATATCTCTATCCTACATCAACCCATGGTTATGATGGCTATAACAGTCCATACATGATGGGTTTTACCTATCCTGCCCACTCTCCTCTAAGCTGCGGAACATGTCCTACCGCCGATTTTGTAGAGCTCTTCGATGGCTTCCCCCGTTACAGCGACGGTACATTGAAGGTTACAACCGGTGATAAGATTACCGAAGGTGAGTACATCATGTATGACAAGCCTATGGATTTCTTCGCTAATGCAGAGCCTCGTCTTCGTGCTCAGGTTATCTTCCCCGGCGACAAGTTTGCCGACGGTACTGTCGATATGTGGGCCGGTTCTTATACCGGTAGCCTTCCTGTTACCGCTCTCATGAACGATTATTCTTATGGTAATGCTTCTCAGAGTTTCGGTGATTCAAAATATGGAGATAAACTGGTAATGAGCAATTCTCCCACAGAGTTGAAATATGTCACCGGTCCTGATGGTAAAACTGTTCCTGCTACAGGTCCCTGCGGTCCTTATCGCGGATGGGGCGAGAGCGGTGTTACCGGTCTTGTAACCCGTAAATGGTTGGATCCGAACTTCCGCGGTGGTCGTGAAGGAAATTGCGACCAGCCCTATATTCTTATGCGTTATGCTGAGGTCCTTCTTGATGCTGCCGAGGCTGCTGTTGAACTTTCGATGGCCGGTGTTACATCGCCCGATGGTACCGATATGCTCGCTGTAGCAACTAAGGCAATTAAGGATATTCGTGAGCGTGCAGGTGCCGATCAACTCACTGTCTCGCTTGCCGGTAACGAGGAAAGCCGCAACATTGTGCGTCGCGAGCGTCGTAAGGAACTTGCATTCGAACACCAGGCTAAATGGGACATTCGTCGCTGGCGTGTTCAGCACTATGAGGGCCGCGACGGCTTCTGGGGCGAAGTTCGCGACAAGGATGCATTCAGCAACAGCAACAACTATCGTTTCCGTGGACTGTATCCGTTCTACTGTGCTGCCAATGGTAAGTTCTTCTTCGATACACACTTCCAGAATATGTCGGCAAAACAGCTCAGCTACAACCAAGTTGACTATTACTTTGCCATTCCGGGAGGAGAAGTTGTCAAGAGTAGCGTAATAGATCAGCAGCCCAACCGTTAATAGTATACACATTATAACAATTAAAGAGATAATATAACATGAAACGACTTCATATTTTAGGAACTATGGCTGCGGCCATGATGCTCTCACTGTCATCATGCGATCTCTTCGAGCTGGATAATTATGATGCGCCCGAAGAGACAATATGGGGAGAGGTTGTAGATGTTGCAACCGGAGAGCGTGTTCTTACCGACCAGGGAAGTGAGGGTATTCGCGTTCGTCTCACCGAGCTTAGCTGGGGAGACAATGTCGAGCACAACCCCGACTTCTTCTGTATGCCCAACGGTACATTCCAAAACACCAAGATTTTCAAAGGACACTATTATGTGCGCATCGATGGTCCTTTCATTCCATTGGTTAGAGAAACTCCCGATGGCGTGCTGTTGGCCGATGAATGCAAGGAATTGGACATCAAAGGTACCACCAAGGTTAAGTTTGAGGTTCAGCCTTTCTTGAATGTAAAGATTGTAGGTGAGCCACAGGTGAGCAATGGTCAGATCAAGGCCAAGATTGTTGTTGATCGTGCCGTGAGTCCCGAAGATTTCCGTAGCAAAATTCAGCCCACACGTGGAAGCGATTATTCCGATGACCTGATGAATGTTACCGATGTTCAGCTCTTTGTAAGCTACTCATCATCGGTTGGATACCGTGCCCGCGACGATCGTTGGTCGGCTGCCAACACTTACAAAGGTAACGCGTTTAACGATAACCTCGGTCAGGAAATCACCATTAAAACCAATGGAGAGATTCCTTCAGGACGCCGCGTATACATTCGCGCAGCTGCCCGTATCAACTACTCTACAGCCGAAGTTTACCGCTACAAC
>CANOKG010000099.1 GCA_947566655.1 uncultured Muribaculaceae bacterium
TATGAAAACGCTGAAACTCACTGGGCAATTCAAAAAAGACCTTAAGCGCTACAAGCATAAACCCGACAATATTGATAAACTGGAAGTCGTGCTTAAAAAGGGAAATTCCGGCGGAATATAATCCTCATCCACTCACTGGCAACTATAAGGGCATCTTGAATGTCATATAGAAGGGGATTTACTTTTAATTTGGCTTGATCCGAATTCAGATTACATTTCGTTGGTGCGTTTCGGTTCTCACTCCGAGCTATTTTAATCAGTCTATTTCGAATTGGCCTTCGGGTATTCCTAAGGTCTTGCGGTCGTTAAGCATGAGACCTTCGCGGTCGTTGGATGCAAAAAAACGGGTCAGTCGTAAAGATAATTGTGAAATAAGCCAAGGGATTCGCTCCTTTGAAATAGAAAGAGTCCGGTCATGGCAATAAGTCATGACCGGACTCTTGATTTTTTACCTTTGTTGTTATATGTTGTATTTTTTGTCAATGTAACGGCATTGTGAGTATGGGCTTAGGCGGAGTTACTGCTTGATTTTCAGGGAGCAGAAGCCGAGATAGAGCATGCAGACACTGATAACCAAAAGCGAGCCGATCTGCGAGCCGGTCATATCGGCCATAAGTCCCATAAGCGGTGGTATCACAGCTCCGCCCGACACTCCCATTATCATAAGTCCCGAAATCTCATTTTCCTTGATGGGGTTATGCTTCAAGGCCGCTGAGTAGATGATGGCAAATATACTGGAACAGAAAAATCCTATGGCGCCTATCATGGCCAGAATAGCTGTGATACCGGTAGCGAAATACAGAACTACCATAGAAACGAGTGCTGCCGCTATATTAAGGCGAAAATAACGACCATCGGCTATGCGCGTCAGCAGCAGAGTACCCACAAATGTGCCTACGGTACGGCACACGAAGTACACACTGGAAGCATAACCTGCTTGATGCACAGGCAGGTCGCAACGTTCCATAAGCAACTTTGGTGCCACAGTATTCACCCCCACATCAGTACCGACTACAAAGAATATACCAAAGAATAGCATACACACCGTGCCGTTGCCCAGCAGTGAAAGCGCAGAACCAAGAGAGGATTTGGTCTCCACAGGCTCCTCGTCTATATGGGTACCCTGTAGCCACACTGTGGAACATAGGGTGATGGCAGCATAAATCGGAAACAAGTTTTGCCAATTGTCCAGACAGTTGACGGCAAATGCGGCGATAAACGGCCCGCAGAACGATGACAGAGCCTTGACCACCTGACCGGCAGTCAGAGCGCTCGTCAATGCCTTGCCTTTCACTACATTGGTAAGCAGCGGATTAAGCGACACCTGCAAGATGGTGTTACCTATACCAAGCATCAGGAAAGCATAGAGGCAGGTCACTAAATCATAATACACAAATGGAATGATCATGCCGACAATGGTAATGATATTACTGAATATCACCATTCGCTTGCGCCCAAACCGGTTCATGACCAAGGCACTCGGTATAGACAGGAGGAAAAACCACAGGAACACCATCGACGGAATGAATCCGGCAGCAGTCTCGCTCAAGTCAAAGTCGCGTTGCACATAGCTCGTGGCTATCCCCACTACATCGCAGAATCCCATGATAAAGAAGCCGAACAGCACCGGAAGTAGCTGGGCTATGTAAGAACTACGTTTCATAAATGAATTAAGAGTATGTTTGAATTTAACACACAAAAATTAGTTATATTAAAGAATGAGTGATTATTTGAATATGTTTCGCATTAATCTCGAGGCCTATTTTGGCGAATTTTAGATTATTCATCAGTCACGTAGCTCGCTACGTTCCTTCTTCACAATTTAAAATTCGCATAAAATTGACACTCGATCTTAATACGAGTTAAAACCAGACAGGCTCTAAGTGGTTGTTTATTCATTGACAAATTCTATGGAATAAGTGAAGCTGTCGGCCCGGTAATAACCCACATTGAACTCCACCGGCATATTGTTGACATCAAGCACAAAGCGTTTACGCACCAGTATTGGCTCTCCCTCAGCGATCTCGAGCTTGTCGGCGAGATCGGCGCTGGCTGCTTGGGCTGAGATCATCTCACGCGATGTCTTCACCCTTATACCATACTTCCTCTGTAGATTCTCGTACAGCGGCATGGTAAGATCCTCTCCTCCGGTCATAGGTATCGATGGATTGAAATATGAGATGAAGTACACAAACGGTTGGCCGGGACGCCCTCTGAGCCTTTGCAGGCATAGAAGTTTCGAGTCGGAATCAACATTGAAAAACTCGGTCGCCTCAGATGGAGCTTTCTTGCGCGACAAGTGAAGCTCAAAGTTCTCCACCTCCATTCCCTGTGTTTTCATCTCTTGGGAGAAACTCATCCAGTTACGGGCATTGCCCATCACCTTCTGAGGCGCGACAGTTGTACCATAGCTTTTCTTGCGTATCAATAATCCCTCATACACCAACCGGTTTATAGCCTGGCGTAGAGTGTTACGCGATATGTTGAGTTGATGCGACAGTTCTACTTCGCTCGGGAGCAATTGTCCTTTACGATATTCCTCCTGCCGGATCATACGCCTCAGTAGCTCCTCAGCCTGCTGATGCAGCGGCAGGGATGAAGATGGATCAAGTTCGAGTTTCATCTTTGCTTCGGTTATTAATATTGATTATTCCACACCCCAGTTCTTGTTGGGTTCAGAGCCCATCTCAACAATGAGTTCTCCACCACCGAGAAGTTCGGTCGCCGGGAAGCGGAACGAGTTAAGCTGACGGCCATTGAGGGTAGCCGACTGCACATATATGTTTTTGCGTGAGGCATTATTGGCTCGGATCACAAACTTGTCGCCACGGCCATAACGGTTGCCAAGATCGATAGTGGCGGTACGGAACGCTGGACTGGCTATTTCGTAGACAGGCTCCACGGCACATCCGCCATCGGTCTGGAACAGACCGAGAGCCGTCATGATAGCCCAGGCGCTCATCTGCCCCTGATCCTCATCGCCAAGGTAGGCATTTCCCACTCCGGTGCCATAATAGCGGTCAAGGATGGAGCGGCTCCAGCGCTGTGTCTGCCACGGCTGACCGGCATAATTGAACAGGAAAGCGAAGTGCATCGACTGTTGGTTGCCCTGCACCACCGGATGATCCCAATACTGATCGTTGGGAGCGTTGTAGCGCCATGCCTCATCCTGGTTAAACCCCCAGGTCAAACGCTCTATAAAGCGCTCCTTGCCTATTTTTTCAACCAATGCCGGCACATCCTGCGGCACAAAGAAAGTGAGCTGCCATGCATTGCCCTCCACATAATGCTTGTTGGCTCCGCTACGAAACGGGTCAAAATCCTTCAGCCACTCGCCTTTGCTGTCGCGCATGTGGCAGTAGCCCTCGTCGCTTATCACGTTGCGCCACCAGTAGCCACGGTCATTGAATGTATTATAGAGATCATCATTGCCTATGGCCTTGGCAAGCTGACCCACTGTCCAGTCATCAAACGAATACTCCATGGTGTTGGAAAAACGCCCCTTGTCATAAGGCACATAGTGATGTTCAAGATACGACACCAGATCACGGTTACCGGCGAAGCCCTTGTGCACCTTCTGAGCCGGAGTGGTCTGCATCTTCACGGCAGCCTCCAGAGCCTTAGCCGAATCAAAATCGCGTATGCCCATCTGCCAAGCGCTCACTATCTGAGGTATCTCATGCTCACCAACCATCACAGGCACATAGTTAAGTCCGGCCGGACCCTTGGCCAACCATCCGTTGGCATCATACAGAGCCAGCTGCGACTTGACCCAACGGCTCGACCATTCGGGCGTAACGAGGTTCCAGAACTGGTTCAGGTTCCAGAAAGTGTTCCAGAACGCATCACATCCGATCATCACATCATTGGCAGGGTCGTTCACCTTACGCAGTTTCCCGTCGGTTGAGATCCACTGGCCGTTCACATCGCTCCATATATTGCGGCTGCAGAGAGCACGGTACATGTTGTTGTAAAACTTGGTCTTCTCAATACGGTCATCGGTCTCTATCTCTATGCGTGAGAACAGGTCATTCCATGTATCCACCTGATTCTGTCTCACGGCATCGAAGTCCCAGCCAAACTGACCACTGAGTTCCACTGCCAGATTCTCCGATGCATTGTCGATACTCACTGGAGATATGGCGGTGCGCACCTGTACAACAGGATTCTGTGAAGGATCAAATGTAGCGAATACTCCGGCGAAACCACATCCATCTGACTGAAGCTCCCTGATATCGGTCTTCACCTCATCATCACACCACGACCCCATGCTCAGCATCGGACGGTCAAACTCAACAACGAAGTTCACCGTGTAGTCCTGGTCGGCATCATGGCTCCACACTCCGGGCGAGAACTGATGGCAATAGCCCTCGATGCGGGTATCGCTCACCTTCGTCACTTTCAGATCCTTGAGTTGCATACCGTATTCGGTCTGAGGATGCAGCTCCATTATTATACGGCCATCACCTCTATCCTGCGGAAATGTAAACCGTTCGAAACCGCAACGGGTTGTTGCTGTGATCTCGGCTTTGATACCATAATCGGTCAAGTCGGCCGAATAGTAGCCGATACCGGCTTGCTCGGTGCGCTTGTCTATTCTCGAGCGGTATCCTTCATCGGGCTTCTGCTCATCGCCAACACGGGTCTTCAGCTCACCATTGGCAGCCATGATACCCAGACCGCCAAGCGTCCACTCGTGTATGTGGCTGAAGCAGCCTATATTCTCAAACGAAGGCTGATAACCGGCCATCCATCCATCGTTCTGGTTATCGGGACTAAGCTTCACCATACTGAACGGCATCCACGGTCCGGGTGCAATCATCCAGCGCGAGTGGGCGGTACCGAGGCGGGTATCCACATATCCCGCCAGCGTACGCTGCCCTACAGGAGCACGCAACACCTCGCCCGATGCTATCTCCCGCCCATCAGACAGAATGCGGTATTTGCTGTTGCGTTTTTTCTTCACGGCAGGCATGGGAGCCTCAAATTCGTAACGCCCAGTCTCCACCCGCTGCAAGAATATAGGTTTACCGTCAAGTTCCACAGTCAGTTCGGGAGTACCCTCCAGATGCTCCACATCCACCAACAGGGGCTGCATAGCTCCCAACTGATAGTCGGCAGCAACCACATTTCTAACATATATATCACTAACCTCCTTGACCCGCACACCCTTGGGACCGGTCAATGCCAAGCGGTCAAACAGAATCCACGACCCTTCAAGCACAGTGATGATTATCTCATTACCCCCTTGCCGAAGCACATTACGGTTTATAGGCATCACAAGGTTCAGAGGAGTAGCCATGGACAGATCACCTGTCAACGAATTGGTATCGGTCACCTTTTCATTGAGCTTGGGCTTACGCTGTTTGCTCAGGTCATACCCCTCAGCCGCCAGCTGAAACTTGGCATCCTGCGAATTAACACTTACCTTTACAAGAGGCAGGAAATTCTTGGCATAATCCACCAGGTCCAGTTCAAGTGCATAGCCATCCTTTTTAGGTTCGCCCTCCAAATCAAACAGTACCGTCACCTGATGGGTGCGCCAGCCCGATGTAGGCCAAGTACCACCCCAGGTATCCACCGGACCTGGAAGAACATACGGAAAGTCCGCCTCTATGGCAGATTCCCCTATCAGATAATATTTGTCCTCATAGCCGAAGTCTTTCGACAGAAAGTCGCGGAATCGGTCAGGAGCGAGCGCAAACTCATCGGCTCGTCCATCCTTCTTACCTATGGACCATATTTCCGACGTCTTGCCGACAGCAAACATTGTCACAACCGACATACATGCCAGCAAGACCGAAAAAAAAGATTTATTCATGTTAATCGTAATCTATATGTTCAAACAATACCGCCACAAAGTAAACAAATATTCAAAGAATACACAAAATTACATACATATTTTTTTAGTATTACATACCAACAATTGCTTATGCCGATACGTACTTTAACACATGACAGAATAGCCAATTCCATCATTTTTAATTTATACACAAAATTTATTATACTTTCTATTGCTATTATCGAGCAAATTCATACCTTTGCCGCCAAATATGTATGAACATATAGAACATTAAGCCGATAATTGACCAATCATCATTTTTGAATACCATACATAAACTTATGAATCTGTATAAAGGAATACTTGCTCTATCAATGCTCTTGGCATCGGCATCAACCGGTGCGGTTTCGCCAACGCCGCTCTCCGACTATGTGGACCCCCTGATAGGGACCGCCCACTCGCGATGGTTCTTCTTCACACCGGCAGCCCTGCCATTCGGCATGGCCAAGCCATCGCCCACCACCGACGGGCACCTCGGCAATCCCGATGGCTGGCAAGCTGTAGGATATGACTACCGCCACAACTCCATAGAGGGATTCGCCAATTTCCACGAGTTTCAGGTGGGTGGAGTTGTTTTGGCCCCCACTGTGGGTGAACTGATCACAGTTCCCGGAGAGCTCGACAATCCAGATGGCGGATACCGCTCGCGCTTTGATCGCAAGGATGAGACCGCTCGCCCCGGTTACTATTCAGTCCTGCTCAAGGATTATGGAGTAAAAGCCGAACTTACGGCTACTCCCCGCGTGGCATTCCACCGCTACACATATCCCTCCACCAATGAGGCCAACCTTATTTTCAATATAGGAACCCGCATGGGCGAGAGTGGCGCCGTAAAGGACTCTCACGTAGAACTCACACCCGAAGGACGCGTGGAAGGATGGGTAATCACCGAACCCGTTTATGTCAACAACTACCAGAAAGGCGCCGATGTAAAGATGTATTTCTGCGCCGAACTTGACACCAAACCCACTTCATTCGGTACATTTGTCAACGGCAGCATATCAGAAGGCAACCGCGCCCAGAATGGCAAAGGCGCCGGACTGTACCTGCACTTCGACACCAGAAGCGACCGCGATGTGGAGGTCAAGATAGGCCTCTCCTATACATCGGTCGACAATGCCCGGCTCAATCTCTTCACCGAAGCATCGTCACTTGACTTCGCCAAAGCCAAGGATAAAGCCGCCAATGAGTGGGAAAACGCACTCAGACGTATAAGAGTGGAAGGTGGAACCCACGCCAACCGCGTGAAATTCTACACCGGTCTGTTCCACGCCCTGCTCGGACGAGGATTGGCAAGTGATGTCAACGGTGCTTATCCGGCCAACGATGGCAGCGTGAAGCAAATACCCCTCGGCAAAGATGGCAAACCGATCCATAACCACTACAACACCGATGCAATATGGGGAGGATACTGGAATCTCACTCAGCTCTGGAGTCTCGCATGGCCCGAATATTACGCCGACTGGATCTCGAGCCAACTGCTCGTGTACAAAGACGCCGGGTGGCTTGGCGACGGCATTGCATGCAGCAAATATGTGTCGGGCGTAGGTACCAACTTCACAGGACTCGCCATTGCAGCCGCCTACAACGTGGGCATACGCAACTTCGATGTGAACCTCGGATACGAGGCCGCCATTAAAAACGAGCTGTGTAGCGAGGGACGTCCGGCCGGTGCCGGCAAACTCGACGTTGGCCAGTTTGTGGAACGCGGATATTCTCCCTACACCGCCGACCTGCACATGAATACCACTCACCGAGGATCAGGCTTTTCGGCATCACACACCCTCGAATATTGTTTCAGCGCCTATGCCGTAGCCAATATGGCCAAGCAACTCGGTCATAAAGAGGACTACAAGCAGCTGTCGCGTCTCTCAGGCGGATGGCGACACCTGTTCGACGCCGAGACCGGCCTCATACACCCGCTGGACGAAAACGGCAAATTTATTCCCGACTTCGACCCCTATGCCCCGTGGATAGGATTCCAGGAAGGAAACGCCGTACAATACACTTACTATGTACCTCATCACATAGACCGGCTCGTGAACATGGTGGGCAAGAATGAGTTCAACAACCGCTTGGACAGTACTTTCATCATCTCACGTGAGAATATATTCGGTGGCGGCAAGGAAATCAATGCTTTTGCCGGTTTGCACAGTTACTATAATCATGGCAACCAACCCAATCTTCATATTTCGGCACTTTTCAATTTCTCAGGTAAACCCTGGCTGTCACAGAAATGGATACGTGCCATATGCAATGAGTTCTACGGCACTGAAGGTATCCATGGCTATGGTTACGGGCAAGACGAAGATCAGGGTCAGTTGGGCGCATGGTTTGTCTTATGTTCGATCGGACTGTTTGATGCCAAAGGTCTTACCGCTCCCAACCCATCCTTCTCGATAGGCAGTCCGCTATTTGACAAAGTGACCATAACCCTCAATCCCGACTACTGCTCAGGCAAGGAATTCGTGATAGAGACCATCGGCAACACTACTGAGAACGATTACATACAATCACTTGAACTGAACGGCAGTAAGCTCAAGTCGGTACAACTTCCTTTCGACTCCGTGGCCAAAGGCGGCACACTAAAAGTGATGCTCGCCGCCGAACCCAACACACGAATCCCCAAATAAATCTTTTAAATATTAATCTGGCTGACTACCTAATATAGTTAACATCTTATACGAATAATCATCAATTTCCTTTTTATAATTATTTATTTCCTCAATAT
>CANOKG010000100.1 GCA_947566655.1 uncultured Muribaculaceae bacterium
AAAACATTGTGCAGTGCAATTGGTGTAAACTTTTTTGTGAGTCGGATAGTTTTATATCAAAAAGTGTGCAACTATGGCTACTATCTTACTTTATATAGGGATTGTGCTAACTGTTATCGGTTGGCTGTTGTTATCGTGGTTTGCTGTAAAGCAAATGAATTTACAAAAGGAATATGAGAGATTTCCTCAAAAGTGGGAAGAAGTCAAGCAAAATCTTATACATAAGCGATGGCTTTGCCGTAGTTTGATTATCTTCGGTCTGATAGTTATAATAATCTCCTTGTATCTTTAGATCCTGTGCTTACTACAGTTCTTCATTCAAATACAATTAATTCTTAAGTTTGTTTGTGACGAAGTTGCCAAAAGGCTACGGCCGATGCTGCTGCGACGTTTAGGGAATCGACATCATGGGCCATAGGGATGCGGGCTGTATAGTCAGCTTTAGCTATAACATCGTGGGCCAGTCCATCTCCTTCAGTGCCGAGAATGATTGCGAGACGTGGTTCTGCGTTAAGTTGTGGATCATTGATAGGTACTGAACGGTCGGTCAATGCCATAGCTACAGTCTTAATACCATAGCTGTGAAGACTTTCAATAGGTTGGTTTAGCCATGTCCAGGGTACTTGGAAAATTGTTCCCATAGAGACACGAATGGCGCGACGGTTAAGAGGATCACATGATGTGGTGGTCAAGAGGATTGCGTCTATGCCGAGTGCCGCGGCCGATCGGAATATGGCTCCAATGTTGGTGGTATCGACAACGCTGTCGATTACGGCAATTCGGGAGGCTACATTAAGCAGGTCATCGAGTGATGGCAATGGTTTGCGTCTCATTGCACATAATACCCCTCGTGTCAAAGTATATCCAGTTAGGCGGCTCAGAATTTCCCGTGAACCTGTATAGACCGGCATGTCGGGAAATTGATCAACGATAAATGCCGCATCACCTGTGACATGTCGTTCCTCGCAAAGCATTGATAACGGTTTGAAGCCGGCTTGTATTGCAACCCGAATAACTTTGGGACTCTCGGCTATAAATATCCCGTTATCGGGGTCGAGTCTGTTTCTAAGTTGGGCTTCGGTCAGAGATGCATATATTGCGACGCGAGGATCGTCGATAGTATCGATATATTGAAATTTGGGATTTGACGACAAGTTCATACTCTTAATTTATTCAAAAAGCGGCTTTACATTTTATTGCCAATTGCCATTGAGCACGCGCTCTTACGAGATTATGCTCGGGATATTGGATTTTGAAGTAAGTATCACCGTTAAGGTAGTCGGCAAGGAATCTTACAGCTTGCATGTAGGCAAACCGGTATTGTCCATGAGGAAGCAGTTGCCTCTCGGTATCGGTGAGGAAGCAGCCGGCACTTTCAAGGTACCCTTTGGTGAAGGCTTCTATTACCGGAGTGTTAAGATTGATTTTTGACAGGTCTGGTTCATCTTCGGGAGCTGTGTTTCCGGCTGTGCGTAGAAAATCACCATAGTCGCTTAATATATTTCCTGGCATCACGGTGTCAAGGTCTATGACACAAAGAACGTTGCCATCATTGTCAAATAGGATATTGCTGACTTTGGTATCGCAGTGGCACACACGTGTCGGGAGCAGGCCTTGACGTTGCAAGCGTTCGGCTGTTGTGGCAAGTTCGCGATCCTGTTGAATTTCATTGACCAGATCCTTTACCTTGTCAAGTCTTCCTAACCGATTGGCAACAATGGCGTCATTAAGTTGTTTTAGCCTGAATTCCATGTTGTGGAAGTTCTTGATTGTTTCAACCGGTAATGGATCCATATCGGCAAGCATGGATTGAAAGTCACCGAATGCACGCCCAGCAGCGTTGGCACTCTCGGGAGTGACAACTTCAACGGTTACGCTGTCGGTAATGTATTCCATCACCCGCCAGAATTTCTTGCCGTCGTGGTAATATGTTTTGCCGTTGTTGTCGATTAAAAACTTCAGGCAGTGTCGATCGATGTCGGTAGTGCCTCTCTCTTGGAGCTTAGTTCTTATGTGGGCGGTAACTCTTTCAATATTATTTTGAAGTGCATCCACGTCAGGGAAAACGTTGGTGTTGATGTTTTGCAGTACGTATTGTTTATTGATATTGTTTGATGAAACTATATAAGTGCTGTTTATAAGGCCGTTCCCGAGCGGTTTCACCTTGCTGTCTATCGGCAGGTTGAAAGCTTTAAGTATCTGTTTCATGGTTATTGTGGGGCTGGATTATATCCTGAAAAATTAAGCGGATGGTTCAGCTCATTTTTGATGTGGCAGACCATCCGCTTAATATAAATGCTTTTGTTTATTGCTTACATTTTAAGCCTGTGTGTAGAATGCGAGTTCTTCAAGCTTGAACGAAGCTATGAATGAGCTGTGTTTGTTTACCTCGGCTTCAGCCATGTTGGCATATACAAGAGCGCTCTTAACCATTGACTCGTTGTTGTAACGTGTAGCATCGGTGGCGAGGAGGTAAGACATTACGATATTGCCTGCCATTTCAACAAGGCGACGTGCCATGAAGTCAGTGTAGGCGGGATCGTTTACAGCCTGTACAGCATCGATAGCTGCCTGATACTTCTCTACGAGAGTTGCTAAGCGAGCTTTTACTCCGGCCAATTTCTCGCAGAATTCCATTCCTGCATAGATATCCATCAGTGCCTTGTAGGTACCTGTGGTGACGTGGCGAATGGCTGCTACGACTTGCAACTGAGTGGTTCCCTCGTAGATGGATGTGATGCGGGCATCGCGGTAAACACGTTCGCAGGCATAGTCTTTCATGAAACCTGAACCGCCATGAATCTGGATGCAGTCATAGGCGTTCTGGTTACAGTACTCCGAGCTTAGACCCTTGGCGAGAGGTGTGCAGGCATCGGCATACTTGCGGTATACCTTGAGTTCAGCCTTTTCCTCGGGTGTGAGTTTGCGCTCTTTCTCGATATCCTCGTAGGCCTTGTAAAGGTCTACATAACGAGATGTCTCGTAAAGCAGGCAACGAGAAGCATCGAGTTTGGCTTTCATTACCGAAAGCATTTCATATACTGCGGGGAATTCGATGATAGGCTTACCAAACTGTTGGCGTTCCTGTGCATAGGCAAGAGCTTCGCGATAAGCGATCTCGCTGACACCAACCGATTGTGCCGCGATGCCAAGACGTGCACCGTTCATCAGGGCCATCACATACTTGATAAGACCCATGCGGCGTGATCCGCAAAGTTCGGCCTTTGCATTTTTGTAAACGAGTTCACATGTTGGTGAACCTTTGATACCCATCTTATTCTCGATGCGGCGCACGGTTACTCCACCATCGCGCTTATCATAAATGAACATTGATAGACCACGGCCATCTTTAGTGCCATCCTCAGAGCGGGCAAGTACGAGGTGAATGTCGCTGTCACCGTTGGTGATGAAACGCTTAACGCCGTTGAGACGCCATGTGCCATCGGGTTGTTCGGTAGCCTTGAGCATTACCGATTGGAGGTCAGAACCGGCATCGGGCTCGGTAAGGTCCATTGACATTGTTTCGCCTTGGCAAACGCGGGTGATATATTTTTCTTTTTGTTCTTCGTTGCCAAATTCGTAAATTGTCTCAGCACAGTCCTGAAGACCCCAGAGGTTTTCGAAACCGGTGTCGGCACGGCTTACGATGTCGGCAGCCATGATGTAGGGAGTGATGGGGAAGTTGAGGCCACCTAAACGGCGAGGCATTGACATGCCCATAAGACCGGCCTTGCGGCAAAGATCGAGGTTCTCAACAGTTGCATCGGCATAGTGGGCGTGGCCATCAGAGCAAGACGCTCCCTGGTGGTCTACTGACTCTGCATTCTCAGCGATCTTGTTGCCACAGATGTCACCAACGATTTCGAGAACCTTATCGTAGTTGTCCATAGCGTCGGCAAAGTCGACGGGGGCGTAGTCAAATTTCGAAGCGTCGGCATAGTCGCGCTCTTTGAGCGCAACGATCTTCTCCATCAAAGGGTGAGAGAGATGTTGACGCAGATCGGGATTATCGGTATAAAAATTAGCCATAGCTATTTGAGATTACTTGGAGTTCTTCTTGTAATATTTAATGAGCTTGGGCACGATATCTTCCATGTTGCCGGTGATAACATAATCGGCAATGGTGTTGATAGGTGCGTTGGGGTCATTGTTGATTGAAATGATAATAGAGCTGTCCTGCATGCCTGCGATGTGCTGGATTTGACCTGATATACCGCAAGCTATATAGAGCTTAGGACGAACGGTAACACCAGTTTGACCAATTTGTCGCTCATGTTCAATAAAGCCGGCATCAACAGCTGCACGCGATGCACCAACTTCACCGTTCAAAGTCTTGGCAAGATCAAACAGCAGGTTGAAGTTCTCCTTGCTGCCAACGCCATAACCACCGGCAACGATGATGGGGGAGTTCTTGATATTGACTTTAGATTTTTGAATTTGACGGTCGATAATCTCAACGACAAAATCTGTATCGTCGACATAGTCTTTGGCGTCAAGGTTGATAACTTGACCTTGGTGTGCTGAATTGTAAATCTCCTTCTTCATCACGCCTTCACGCACGGTAGCCATTTGTGGACGGCACTCGGGGTTAACGATAGTTGCAACGATGTTACCGCCAAACGCCGGGCGAATCTGGTATAGAAGATCGGTGTATTCTTTTCCTGTCTTGGGATCTTTGTGTGGACCGATCTCAAGCGATGTACAGTCGGCGGTAAGTCCGCTGTGCAGGCAAGAAGAAACGCGGGGGCCAAGATCACGTCCTATGCATGTAGCACCCATGAGGCATATCTGTGGTTTGATCTCCTTGAAAAGATTGATCAGGACTGCTGCGTGGGGGTTGGATGTATAGGGGTAAAGACGTTTGTCCTCTACTTTGTAAAGGGTATCGACACCATAGGGGAACACTTGCTCCTCTACGCCATCAAGTTTGTCGCCGATGACGATAGCTTGTAGCTCGACACCAAGCTTAGAGGCGAGTTGGCGGCCTTTGGTAAGAAGCTCAAGGCTCACGTCGGCTATCTTGCCGTCTTCAAACTCGCAATATACTATTAGGTTGTTCTGTGACATGATAGTTATTAATTTTTACAGTTGAAGTGGCCGTGATTAGCCTATTGTGTGGTTAGCGATAAGGTCAACAATAAGTTTCTCGATTTGCTCGTCGTTGTTTTCCAAGCGCAGGCTTTCCTTGGCAGTGAAGACAACGTTCTCAACGGCTTTAACCTTTGTGGGTGAGCCGGGGAGTCCAATTTGTTCCGGGTCGGCTGCAACAAATGCAGCGCTCCACTCGTCAAGGTTAAGGTAGGGGCGAGCTTCAACAAAAGCCTTTTGGTCGTCGCTGAGAGCAATTTTTTCGCTGGTAGAAACGGCACGTTTATATTTCATGAGGCGTTGAGCATTGCGGGGACGGCAATCGGGGGCCGATCCGTTAACAGTAACTACACAAGGAAGTGGAGCCTTTACTGTTTCCACACCGTTTTCAAGACGACGTTTTACAATAATTTTGCCATCTTCGATACCAAGGATATCTTCGGCATATGTTACCTGTGGAATATGGAGCTTTTCAGCTATCTGGGGACCAACCTGAGCGGTATCACCATCAATAGCTTGGCGACCGCCAAGAATGATGTCATAGTTGCCAAATTTCTTGACAGCTTGAGCCAAAGAATAGGAAGTGGCCAAGGTATCAGCGCCACCGAGGCAGCGGTCGGTAAGAACGATACCACCATCGGCTCCGCGGAACATAGCTTCGCGAATTACCTCAGCGGCACGGGGTAAGCCCATGGTTAGAATTGTAACAGTTGACCCGGGATTGGCATCCTTAAGACGCAGAGCCTGTTCAAGGGCGTTAAGGTCTTCGGGGTTGAAGATGGCCGGCAGTGCTGCGCGGTTTATGGTACCATCCTCTTTCATTGCATCTTTACCCACGTTGCGAGTGTCGGGTACTTGCTTGGCGAGTACAATGATGTTCAGACTCATATTATTCTGTTTTAATTAATATATAATGTGCTAAGCAAAATTTTTTGCAAAAATACGATTTTTTTTATTTAATTGTCGGTTTTTTACTGTTAATATTTGCGTATCGTCTGTAATGTCTTGATATACAGATATCGGGCGTTCTGGGCTGAAAAGAAGATACTTATCAATAATATATTGATAGTAGAAAAATTGACTATAAATTAGTCTTAAATTAACAACAATTCTGATTGTCGATGTGTAATAAAATTAGGTAGAAGCCTTATCTTTGCAGTCTGAAATAAATCAGTTGGGTATATTTATCATTAAAAAAATTAATCAGTTCCATATATAAATATGATTATAACAAACTCTATATCTCAGTTGGGACGGTACTTCATCTTTATGAAGCGAGTATTTGTCGTTCCCGACAGGTGGCGTATATATTTTAAACGCATGATAATCGAGATGTCTAAACTGGGAGTTGACTCGATACCATTGGTCGTGATAGTTTCGCTTTTTATTGGAGCGGTGATAACCATTCAGATGCAGTTGAATATTTCATCACCTCTAATACCGGCCTATTCGGTGGGCTTGGCCACCCGTGATATAGTGTTGTTGGAGTTCTCTAATTCAATATTGTGTTTGATATTGGCCGGAAAGGTAGGTTCAAATATAGCATCGGAGATTGGTACGATGAGAGTAACCGAGCAGATCGATGCTCTCGATATAATGGGTATCAATTCAAGTAATTATCTCGTTTTGCCTAAGGTGACGGCTTTTGTGTTGTTTATGCCTGTATTGGTATTGCTTTGTATAGGCACCGCTTTTATTGGAGGTTATTTAGTAGCATCGGTTACCGATTTGATAAGTGTTACCAAATATGTCTATGGTTTGCAGGCATTCTTCCAGGAATGGTATGTGTGGTATTCGCTTATTAAGTCTCTGGTTTTTGCATTCATAATTTCGAGTGTGGCATCATTCTTTGGCTACTATGTTAAGGGTGGAGCACTTGAAGTGGGTAAGGCAAGTACCAATGCTGTGGTCTCAAGCAGTATATTGATACTGTTGTTTGATGTGATACTAACTAAATTGTTGCTGCAATGATAGAGGTTAAAAATGTAGCAAAGAGTTTTGACGGGCGTACTATCTTACATGATATCAGTGCGACATTTTACAGTGGTAAAACCAATCTGATCATTGGACAGAGTGGTTCAGGTAAAACTGTACTTATGAAATCGATAGTAGGATTGATCAGACCCGAAGAAGGTGAAATATTGTATGACGGTAGAGACTACCTGAAGATGGATGGAGCTCAGATAAAGGCTATAAGAAAAGAGATTGGAATGCTGTTTCAAGGTTCGGCACTGTTTGACTCTGAAACGGTATTGGGAAATGTAATGTTTCCATTGGTAATGTTCTCTGACAAGAGCCATGAGGAGCAGTTGGAGAGAGCCCATTTTTGTTTAAGCAGGGTGAATCTTGTGGGTGCTGAAAATAAGTATCCGTCAGAGATTTCCGGTGGCATGCAAAAACGTGTGGCGATAGCGCGCGCGATAGCATTGAATCCCCGTTATCTGTTTTGTGACGAACCTAATTCAGGTCTCGATCCAAAGACATCGATCGTGATTGATGAGCTGTTGAGCGACATCACTCATGAATATGATATTACCACCATAATAAATACACATGATATGAACTCAGTATTGGGTATAGGAGAGAATATTGTGTTTATTGATAAGGGTCACCGTGCGTGGGTTGGTGATAAAGGACGTATCTTCAAAACTAAGAATGAGGCGTTAAATGATTTTGTGTTTGCAACGCGTTTGTTCCAAGAAGTTAAGGAATATATTGTCAATCACGGTGAAACCGACAATTTATGAGGAATATAAGATCTTGAAATAATATGATAGGGAGCTTGCGGCATTCTTGTTGCAAGCTCCATGTCAGTCTTATTCGGTTTACACTACGGTCAGTTGGATTTATTAGGAGAGGCTTTATCTGACACTGATTGATCTTTTGGTCGGTCCTTTATTACCGAAGCTTTATAGCCGATTTTACTAAATGCTTCTATAATTTTGGTTTCATTGGTTTTTTCGGGATCAAAAGTGATGGTGACTTTTTGGTCAGGAATAGAGGTTTTGATGGCCTTGATACCTTTTTCAAATCTGAGGTTTGATTTGATTTTATTCTCACAGTTTTGACAACTCATTTTAGGTAGGACTGTAAAATTCAGTTCCTGTTTGTCGGCAGCAAATGCTGCAATCGTAGCGGTGACCATCAAGGTCATGAAGATTCTTTTAAAATTCATATCTATTCAGTATTTGGTTAGCGTATATCTGAATCCTACATAGGCCATGGCTCCATGAATGGGCGCATATACCATTGTGGCGTCAAAGTCTTTACTCCATGGATCGGAGGCTCCGATAATTGGATTTTTTTGTTTATATCCGGTTAGATTCTCTCCTCCTATATATATTGCCCAGTGACGAAAGTTTCGGGTGATTTGAGCGTTTAAGGTCGGGAATGCGCGATAGCGTG
>CANOKG010000101.1 GCA_947566655.1 uncultured Muribaculaceae bacterium
CTGTATTGAGACTTTGTCTCCGGGATTGACAACAGGTATGTTCCAAGTCTTGGAATTGAAATATCCTGCAGGAGTGATATCAGTAACCTCCTCACCATTTAGCTTAACACTGTAAATATCGCTTACAGCCCCGCCTTTAATTGGTGCAATCTGAAGTTTTGTGTCAAACGCAGGATTAAAATCAAAAGATTTGTTGCCATCAACAAGTTCCAAGCTATAGTTTGAATTGGCAAAAGTTGCAGTAATATATTCTGCTCCATTTACTACATCAATATCAAACTTATTCTCACGAACATTCTTATAGCAGTTGATATTGATGGTACAGTCGTTCCATGCCGCATTTGCAGTAATGCTCAAATGCTTATTATACTCGGTAGGTGCATATGCAGCCGAGTATGGATTTCCGCCTGACTGCACCCCCTCATATCCGGTCAAGATAAACCCGTCGGCAGGCAATATATATAAACGCACGAAAGCAGCTGTTGACTCTGCAACATACTCGGTTTGATCGGCGGCAAGTTCGACCGGATCAGAGTTCATATTGCCTACTCTGATGATAATGGACCCCGGGGTCTCCCATTTAATAGTTGTCTTGACTCCAGCAGTAGCCACAAGGCCTGAAAGCAGAGCGACAACGAGAAGACCTAATTGTAAGAATCTTTTCATTTGTTAGAATTTATGTGATTAATATGGAAATTTATTTAATCGAAATTTTGGCAGTACTGTTGTTCGCGCTGACAATGTATAATCCTGCAGGTAGTGCTGAGGTATTATAGCTGTCAACACCCTGAGCCACCAATGCTCCGGCCATTGTGTAGATATTGATCAAGCCGGTGGACATTACTGTAACACCGTCAAACTGAACGGCATTATCGCAGTCATCTGCTACAATGCTATCTATGCCGGCACCTGAGCCATCCAAAGGCAAATCATAGAACTGAGTTGTATAGGTTGCAGCCTCGTTGTTGTTGAAACCGATCATAAGCATATTTCGGCCATCATTTACAACGGGCGATACATAACTCAACACGCCGAGCTCCGAATCGGGAGTAACATGTAACAACGTCTTTCCCAAAGGATAATCTTCACATTGCACCTTTCCTATTATCAGCTCCTCCTGGGTAGTGGTTGATGTAACACTGCGTTTAGCCAAAAGCATGTATTCATATTGATCATCACTGTCAAAGAATTTTGGATCAAGGGCCATATTGGTTATATAACCCTGCGCATAGTTTACATTTTGCCCCATATTTACATAGTCTATATGATCGAAACTACCATCGCTCTTAAGCCACATAAATCTCATCACATCGTTATCATCGTCATCGATAGTGGGATAGCGGAGCTCAAAAACATAATAGAACTCATCACCAACAGCAACTCGGTCAACATTGGCATAAAGAGCCTCTGTATCCTCATATTCCTCTATATAATATTGGCTGGAGATGGTGCACAATTTACGGTTAGTAATGATATCTACCATTGTAAACTTATAGTCGGTGGTCAATGGTACAGCAAAAATCTGCACCGGATTCTTTCCGGGAAGATTGCTAAGGCTCACCGTGCTCTCGCAGTTCTCAAAAAGAGTATAACCACGTTTTCCATTAGCTGCATATACATAATAGGAATTGACATAGCTGTCATCGCTTCCTACTACATAGTTGGATTTGGTTATAATAAAACAGGCGGTTTTGGGATCCTTGTCGTAGTGGTCGAAATCGACATCCTCACGATAACGCATGCTACCTACACTATAGTAGCTGGCAAGAGTTTCGGCTTCAGCATCTTTCACAACATCGATAGAGGTTGTCTGGTAGGTCGTCACCCCGGTCTCTTCAAGTTTATACAGATAGATGTTAAGCTTGTTGCCGTCGCGCATGGATAAATCCTCATCAGCGCTATGGTAGTCGTTGTAAAATGGCTCACTGTACTCGCTTTGCACCAAGAATACCTCCCCGTTGTGCAGCAAAGAGAACATAAACGGAGTATATTGCTGATCTCCCGGAAGATTAAGAAGTTTAATATCTTTTTTGAATAGCTCACGAGGTGCTCCGGTGCCACGCGATGAACCATAGATTTTCATCGTAAGAAAGTTGGATGATACACGCTCCCAGTACTCGGCCTCTTCGCCTAAAGGATTCTCACCATCTTCTGAGAATGTCATATAGAAATTATCTTTGCCATCAACTGTCATAGGCCCCTCTATAACGTCACCAATGAGAGACGGAATAATCATTATAGGTTCATCGTTACCGTCACTGTCTTTTTTACCATCAATCTGGTAAACAAGCGATCGATAGTTCACGCCATATTTATCAGTGTAGTTGACACCAATTCCTACTACAAATTCCAAACGGTCATCATCATTGAAGAAATTTCGCGAAACTACAGGAGCGAGTTCACACAAAGGCGCGCGTTTCTCATTTTCAGCATAACGCACTTTATCCTTTATAACTCCAACTTTTTCAAATTGGGCATTATAGATTGTAAATTCATAAGTTTGAAGAATATAATCAGGAAAGATGACATCATCGTGTGGCGGAATCACATCATATTCCATAGCTCCGGTATAGTACCAGCGCTCTCCATTAGGTGCATCAAGATCACCTATTGATTCAACTGGTCCAAACTGATGAAGGATCTTTGGTGCATTTTCCTGATCAACACCAAAACCATTGGCGCGCATCATCTCTTGATAACGCTCATCGTTGGCCGTAAGTTTTTGATTGATAGCGTTGATTTTCATAGCACGCTCGCCGGTGAACGGAGCATCACTTTTTACTTAATAACGATAGTTGGAGAGATCGAACAGAGGCTTTTTTATAGTTGAAGCCGATAGTGATAATACACTGATCGACAATACCATAGAAACGCCCAAAGCATTAAAGTAGAAATGTTTCATTTATAAATATTAAAGATTGGTGATTATAGTACGGATATAAAATTTTTTAACTTCAAGCCACAAAATTAGCAAAAATACACCAAACATCAAACAATTATTATCAAAATAATAATCATTCGCTTTTTTACAAACATTTTGAGTTGGATTTATACTCTTTTCGAAAAATTTTGAAAGCATGAAATTATTCCAACTTTCTACTGACAAAACAAACAATACATCTTTGCCAGACGTTTTATTTTAAATTAACTTATAACTATCTTACTTATGAAAACACAAGATTTTACACCGTTAGGGTCATCTAAATACTGGTGGCTTCTGTTACTTGCCGGCATTTTGCTGATTATCGGCGGATTTGCATATTGGTTTTGGCCTGCCGCCGGTTTTGCTGTAGCTTCGTTGCTGTTTGGCTGGCTACTCGTTGTAATTGGAGTTGTTCAACTCTGTGTATCGGCCGGCAGAAACCGACCGAAAGGCTGGGGATGGTGGCTTACCGGTGGCATAATAGACTTGTTTGTCGGATTTTTACTTGTCAGCAACGTATTTTTAGCCGAAGCGGTGCTACCCTATTTTCTATCGTTCATATTCTTATATGCCGGAATAATGACTTTTGCAAGCGGAATAGCTCGCCACGGCAGCTCACGTTGGTTGTACATTATTAACGGTGTACTGCTTATAATAATAGGTGGCATCTTTCTTGCCGGAGGCTATATGCAGGAAATGATGATGGTAAGCCTGCTTGCCGCATTAGGTTTTGTTTACTGGGGCTTCATAGTGTCAGCACTCGCGCTTGATATCAAACCGCGACCTGTAGAGTGAACTGATGTTAACATAATGTAATATTAATTGGCCAAAAAGTCGATTATACCGATTTTATTTGGCCAATTACCCATTTTTAGCGTATATTTGTGGATGATAGGTTAAACCACGCATATACTTAACCGTCTAATTGAATAAAAGGTAACCACAAAAAACCGTAAAACTATGAAGAGACTAATCACAACACTCGTTCCCTGCATGTTAATGGCCGTTTGCGTGTCGGCTCAGGGATTTTATGACGATGACATATATTATGACGCTAAAAAAGCCAAAAAAGAGAAACAGGAGAAAGCTATAGCCAAAGCACGTGAAGCTGCACGAAGCAATTATGTTCCATCACAGCAGCCGTTCACCGATTACCCGGCAGCCGACACCTATACCGTTAACTCGGGAAGCACCCGCGATGTCGATGAATATAACCGCCGTTATACTATCGACAAAAATGGTCGTGAGCAAACCGACTCTATCTCTTTGGATCAATTGACAGCCGGTGACTTTGCCAACACACGCCGAATAGAACGATTCTCGAATCCCGATATTGTAGCCGGTTCAAATGATGAAGACTTGAAGTACTATTATTATAATACCGAAGCTGAACCAGCATCCAACACTACGATTGTAATAAACACAATCGATCCATGGTATTACGGCAACTACAACCCCTGGTATTATGGAGGTTATTACAACCCCTGGTACTATGGCTACTACTCGCCATCCTGGTCGTGGAGCTGGGGATACAATCCTTGGTACTATAATCCCGGTTGGGGTCCCTCGTGGTCATGGTCATGGGGATGGGGTGGCGGATGGCATCATCCTCATCCCGGATATTGGCCAGGTCACGGTCCATCGTGGGGTTGGGCCGGTTCCTCCTGGAGGCCAAGTTCACCGGGAGCTTCGCGTCCTCACCCTATAGGTGGTGTCAACACAACACCCGGACGTCGTCCCAATGGTAACTCCTACTATGCTCCATCTTCTTCCGGTTCTCGCCGCCCGGCATCGACAGGAACTAACGTTTCTACAGCAGGCCGTAGACCTTCAAACGTATCCAACTCAACGCCAGCCGGCAACCGTGGAACATCTACTATAAACAACTCATCGACCTCAGGCAACCGCGGAACATCAACAATACCGGGATCGCGTGTAGGACGCAATAATTCAAACAATAACAATTCTTCGTCGTCACCATCTTCGTGGGGTGCCGGTTCACGTAACAACGGTAGCTCTTCATCTTCATGGGGTAGCGGTAGCCGTTCAAGCGGCGGCGGTAGCTTTGGCGGTGGAGGCCGTTCAAGCGGTGGCGGTGGTCGTTCAACAGGCGGTGGTCGTTCGGGGCGTCACTGATCATAATTGACCAAATAGTCCCCCACTCTGCCCAAAAGAAGAACTATATCTCCACAAGTTAAATTCAAACATACACTAAAGTTTACTGACAATACAACTATTTATAATATGAAAAAACTGATAATTGCAGCTGCCGTAGCCTCGGTGCCTTCGCTCCTGATGGCACAGTCGGCAATCGATGGATATAACTTGTCGCAGAGCGACCTTCGCGGCACAGCGCGTTTCATGTCTATGGCCGGAGCCTTCGGCGCTCTTGGTGGTGATTTATCATCAATCAACTACAACCCGGCCGGCATAGGCGTGTACCGCAGTAGCGAGATTGGGGCAACGCTTGATATTAACATGACTTCGAGCACTACCAACGGTGGACTCGGTGCGGTCAAAGACAGTAAGACCCATGCCTACTGCAATAACCTCGGATATGTAGGAACTACCCGTATTGCCAGCGAGGTAATGCCATTCTTCTCGTGGGGTGCCAGCTACAATCGCGTGGCTTCGCTCGACCGCACTTACCGCGGCGCTACAGGGCTGAACACTTCACTATCAAACATGGTTGCAGGATTCAGCAACGGATATACTCCCGAAGTGCTCGGTGAGACATCTTCCTATAATCCTTTTGTCGAGTCCAAGGCCGACTGGATGAGTATCATGGCCTATAACAGTTACATGATCAGTCCGAGCGGATATTTAGGCACCTATAATGGACTTTGGGTTCCCGGATCAACATCGGGCAACACCGAGTTCAA
The DNA here is from genome assembly GCA_947566655.1 of uncultured Muribaculaceae bacterium. GTDB lineage: Bacteria > Bacteroidota > Bacteroidia > Bacteroidales > Muribaculaceae > JAAVFS01. The sequence continues at coordinate 5,806 of CANOKG010000101.1, forward strand.
TGTGCGCCAGCGCGGTTATGTCGATGAATATTCAATCAACTTCGGTGGCAACATCATGAACACAGTCTTCTGGGGTATGGGCATCGGTATTACCGACATAAGCCTTACAGAAGACAGTTTCTATGACGAAGAGCTGACCGATGCCGATGTCTATAAACCGGTAGAAAATACCGACGGATTGATAGTTCCCGGCAACGCATATACCGCGCTGCGCAACCACAGCGTCACCTCAGGAAGTGGCTTTAACGTGAAATTGGGTGTTATTCTGAAGCCTATCAACGAACTGCGCATTGGCCTCGCTGTTCACACTCCAACATGGTATAACCTGTCTACCCACTATGCCAGCACAATCGACTACAGCTATGCCTACGACATTAGTGCTCAAGGCCAAATCGGTGGTTCGAACGCAGGACAATACTACTCTGACGATGCGTACTATGACTGGCACTTTCGCTCTCCTTGGCGCATGATAGCCAGTGTGGCCGGTGTGATCGGAGGCCGCCTGATAGTAAGTGCAGACTATGAATATAAGGATTACCCTGGAATGCGCGTAAGGCCCAACACCGGCTGGGGTGCATTTGATGATAACGCTGATCTGATAAACGATGTCAAGAACTACTACAAGCCCACCAACACCGTGCGTATCGGAGCCGAAGTGAGAGTTACCCCTCAGTTAAGTCTGCGTGCCGGCTACTCCCACTCTACATCATCGGTCGATGAAGTGTATAACGATGGTTCGCATTATATATCTACGGCAGGAACCAATCCGTCATACACTTTCAATACCGGAACCGATTATGTAACCTTCGGCCTTGGCTACCGTATAGGTGGATTCTACATCGATGCCGCCTATGTCCACAAGAAACGTTCGTCGACATGGCACGGATTCTCATCGTTCACTGAGGTCGATGACAATTGGGCGGCAGGCCCCAAAACGAGCATCAGCGACAAGAACAACAATCTCGTTCTCTCAGTCGGCTACAAATTCTAAAAATAAAATAGTTACAGACACAGCGAGTCCCCTGAGGCAAAGCCTTAGGGGACTCGTTTTATCTAACCAATGAAAGTGAACCTGCGGCATCATTACCACTGACGACCAAGCAGTTAAATCCCGCCGATTCTTAATTCTATAATTCTTTGCTAAAGCAAAGCGGCAAATGACCTATGACTTCATTCTTAATTTTTATCTTTTAATTTTAATTTAGACTTTGGGTTCCCAGCCGGGCTCATAGCTGCGGCTGTATAGTTTCATCGCCTCGGGATCACCGAGAATGCGACCGGTATTGGGGTCAACCTGTAGTGCGCGCCCTACCCTCTGCGAGATATTGCCGAGCTGCACGAGCTGAGTGCTTATACAAGCGTCCACAATTCCCGAATTGAGCTTCGCTCCAGTGCGTATGGCATCAAACCAGTTGGCAAAGTGAATAGTGTCAAGGTTCTCACTTGGGTTTAACAGATTACCTTCCTGGAATCCCAATTCGCTCTTTACATCCTTGATAAGCTTGCCCGAAGCATCGGTAATGCGATACTCATTACCACCGGTAATAAACACAGTGCCCTTGTCGCCATAGAATGCCGTGCCAACGCCCGATCCATCGACCGGCGTGCTGTTACAGCTACGACCCTCCCACGAACATGTAGCTTGGTTGCCAAACTGGAATGTCATCATCTGTGTGTCGGGAGTCTCCCAGTCGTCGTGGGTGTGGTTATAGCGGCCTCCAACCGAGCTTACCAATGTGGGATACTCGACTCCGAGGCCCCAGCGCAGGATGTCGACAAAGTGAGTGCCGTTATTTAGAGCCTCACCTGTTCCCCAGTGCCAGAACCAGTGCCAGTTATAGTGAATAAGGTTGTCCTTAAACTCAGCAACGCGAGGTGCCGGCCCTTGCCACAGATCCCAGTCAATATGCTCCGGAACCGGGACTACGTTACCTACACCTATGGATGGACGATTATTTACATACCACGACTTGGCATAATGCACATCACCGATGGTGCCGTCTTTAATCTCATTGATAGCGGCAATGACATTGGGCCACGAGCGGCGTTGGTTGCCTACCTGAACTACGCTGCCATATTTGGCGGCGGCACGAATGAGCAGATCGTTCTCGGCAGGATTGTGACTGGTAGGTTTTTCAAGATAGACATGTTTGCCGGCTTGCATAGCCATGATAGCAGCAGGTGCATGCCAGTGGTCGGGCAGAGCAATGACGATAGCGTCGACATCGGGCGATTCAAAAACGCGCCGCATATCACGCTCGCCCTTAGGAGTTTTGCCGGTAAGATTTTTGATGTCGGCCTGACAGCGCTCGAGCGCTTTAGAGTCGACGTCACAGAGATATGTGACGTCACACAGCGGCATACGCGCAAATCCCTGTGCGAGGGCACGACCTCGTGAATTCACACCTATTACACCGACACGAATGCGGTCGTTGGCGCCAATGACGCGTTGTTCTGAACGGGCCGAAGCCATTATTCCACCGGGCATGATGCCGGCGGCTGCAAGGGTAGCGGCTGATGCGAACGCCTTGCGAAGGAAATCTCTACGTGAAGACATGTAGTGTGGAGAGTTAGTTTATTAATAATGATGTTTATTTTCGTTTTAAAAGACTTAGAGTATGTTTGAATTTAACTCGTATTAAGATTGAGAGTCAATTTTGAGATATTTTTTTTA
>CANOKG010000102.1 GCA_947566655.1 uncultured Muribaculaceae bacterium
ATTAGATTTAAGGTAAGAAGATTATTCGTCGTGATGACGGATAATTTTTTTTGTATCAATTTTAGAAAAACTTTAGAGAATTTTAGAAAACAGTTTATAGTTCATTTAGGTCTTGTTTTTGAGGCTGGCAATCCATCTCAAATTCTAAGGCAAATGAATTTAAACAGTTTATGAGAGTGTGAAGTCGGGGAGACTTTACACTCTTATTTTAAAATTAGCTTATTGACTTTGTCAATAATGATGGAGGGGTTTATGCCGGTCATGCATCTGAAGTTGCCGGTTATGCACGGCTTGTTACCAAAAAGAGAGCATGGGCGACATGGTACGGGTAATTGGATGTTGTTTTCTTCGGGTATTTTCCATCCTCCGAATCCACAATAAGGGTGGGTCGCTCCCCATATAGCCAATACGGGAGCTCCGGCAAGCGATGCCATTTGCATGTTGGCTGAGTCCATTGTTATCATAGCATCGAGGTCGTGAAATAATGCCATCTCGACATTCAGCCCGTAGTCTTTACCGGCCAAGGTGATTGTTGACGGGTATTTTCTTGCCCATTCCGACAGGATTTTTTGTTCGTAGGGGCCTCCGCCAAACAGGAAGATTTTAGTATTGTGACGGCTTGATAAGTCGCGAAGTACCTGTTCCATCAAATGGAGTGGGTATATCTTTTCCTTGTATTTGGCAAACGGAGCGATACCGATCCATTTCTCGTTTTTGTGTTTTGGCTCGGTTATAGCACTGTAGATCGAAGGTGATGCGGTATTCTTCGGGAATATATTCTCGAATGCAGGCGTTGTGTCAAACCCGGCGTTAGAGAAAGTTTCGCGGTAGCGGTCAATGGCGTGGGTTAATGGCAGGAGTATCTTTAGGGATGCTCTGATGAGGTGCTTTTTTTCAGTAAGGCCTTTGTCGATGTGAATTGTTTTGACACCGGATAAGTGGGCCGACAGGCGCATCAGTTGGGTTGGCCATTCGTCCTGCAAGTCGATGAGTAAATCAATACTGTGTTTCTTTACCGTTTCTTTTGTAAGAGCCCATGATTTAGTGATGCTGTTGATTTCTTGTAAATCAATTCCTATAATACTAAGGTTGTTTGGCTTGTTTATAAAAATTTCGGCAAGCGCGCTGTTGGTCATCATAAAAAAATTCTTTTCGGGGTATGCTTGGCACACATCGTAAAGAGTGGGTATGGTCATGGCTACATCGCCGATGGCAGCGAAGCGCGTTACTAATATGTTTTTATTATCGGCCATTACATATGGGTTGCTTATTGACGCAAACATACGAAAAACAATTGATTTAGACAAACAAAAGTAGATCGATGAATTTAAAATTTGCAATTGCAAATTACTTTCGGATTTTTAGCGAAGGGATAAATTACGCAATATGAGCCAATGTTGATAACTTTTTGGATTTTTTGCTGTTTGCATTTCTGAATTTTTAGATTCTTTTATGTAACTTTACGCTGAATATTCAGACATGTTCCGCCCGGGTTGGTGACGGGGTGGATACGGTCGGCTGTTAACACGATTTAAACCACAGTAGCTTAGTTTGTTATGGAAGAGCAAGTGTATCATATACCCGCTTTGTTGCCTCAGGTTCTTGAAGGTCTTGATGTTAAAACCAACGGGGTTTATGTCGACGTCACTCTCGGCGGCGGCGGGCACTCACGCGCCATAATGGATCGTTTGTCGACTGAGGGACATCTCTATTCCATGGATCAGGATATGGATGCCATTGAGCGGGCTGTCTCTGATCCTCGTTTTACTGTAATTCACGGTAACTTCAAGTATCTTAAAAACTTCATGCGCTACTATAAAGTCGATGGGGTGGATGGCATACTTGCCGACCTTGGAGTGTCGTTTCATCATTTTGATGATCCTGAACGTGGTTTCTCTTTCAGGTGGGATGGTCGTCTGGATATGAGAATGAACCGATCGGCCGGACTCGATGCTACAGCCGTTCTGCAAAGCTATTCAGAGTCTCAGTTGGCCGATATGTTCTATCTTTATGGTGAGTTGAGAAATGCCCGACGAATAGCTTCGGCTATTGTCAAGCAGCGCTCGGTGCAGCCTATCGATACTGTAGAGCGGTTGAGAGAAGTGATAGCTCCGCTTATAAACCCAAAGCAGGAAAAGAAAGAGTTGGCACAGGTTTTTCAGGCTCTCAGAATCGAGGTCAATAATGAGATAGAGGCCTTGAAAGCGTTGCTCTCCCAATCGCTGCAGGTGCTTAAACCGGGTGGTCGACTCGCAATCATCACCTATCACTCGCTCGAAGATCGCCTGGTAAAAAATTTTATGAAAACAGGCAACCTCGAGGGTAAACTTGAAAAAGATTTTTATGGCAGGGTGTTATCTCCGATGGCACTTGTCAACAATAAGCCTATCGTTGCCGATGATGATGAGATAGAGCGAAATCCACGTTCGCGAAGCGCAAAGCTTCGCGTGGCAACCAAACTATAGAAAAAACACTATCGCGATGAAAACCACAAAAACCACAAATAAAAAACAGAACGGCAGGGCAGGTTCAATATTGTTGGGTGCCGTGAGGGGGCGTCTTATATCGACCGATTTTTTTATGCGACACTGGGTACCGGTTTCGGTTTTGGTACTTATGTGCGTATGGTTTATGTCAAATGGCTATGAGTGCAAAACAAGCCGTGAAACAATTCTGAAGCTTCAGGACAAACGTGAAATAGTCAAGACCGAGCGCGTCAGGGAACAGAGTCTTTACATGAGCCGCATTCGTGAAAGTTCCATGTCGCGATTGGTATCCAAGCATAACCTCGATCTTAGAATACAGGATACCCCTCCTTATAAAGTCAAATACAACTGTGACTGAAATAGCCTGTTGTTTATTTTAATTTACCTCCAGTGAATAGACTGCTATGAATAGCCGCATTTTAATCATATTACGTTATATGTTCATCTCGGCAATCATTCTCCTGGTCTCGGGCATTGTTATTTACAAAATGGTCGATACCACGATTGTGCATGTCGAGGAGTGGAATGCTTTGGCTATGAGGGAGCTGTCCAAAACGCCGGTAATCAAGCCTCAACGAGGCGATATACTCGATGCGAGCGGTCGCATTCTTGCAACCAATCTCCGGTACTATACACTCAGAATGGACTTTACCGGAGAACAATTTCGTGAGCGTGAGTTTCGCGATTCTATGGCTCTTCTTGTTGACTCACTCGCCCTGCATTATCCCCACCGCACAGCCAAAGAGTGGACCAAGCATTTTGAAAAAGCACTCGAACTTCGCCTGCAGTGGCGCAACAATGTGGCCAAACTTGAGAAAAATCCGGCCGATGAAGAATTGCGCAAGGCCACCCGGCAGCTGAGGGGACGTCTGCGTTCATGGCCCATATTGGTGAAAGTGGAGCATAGCGAGATCGAGCGCACCAAGAAATTCAATTTCTTTAGAATAGACCACTCGGCCAAGACGGGTTTGATTGTAGAGTCGACTGTGGTGAGAACGAAGCCCTACGGTGATCTGGCACGACAGTCCATAGGAGTTGTCAGCGAAGACTCGACAGGTGAGAAACATGGCATGTCGGGCCTTGAGGGAGCGCTCGACTCGCTGCTATATGGCATTCCGGGGCGTGCAAAGAAGGTAGCCACTACCCGTAATTTCTCCAACTGGACCGATACGGCCGCCGTGCCGGGATACAATGTGATTACAACCATCGATATTGATATTCAGGATATTGTCGAGACTGAGTTGATGAGGATACTTGATACATGTGATGCCGATTGGGGTACAGCGGTGTTGATGGAGGTGTCGACCGGCGATATAAAGGCTATCTCAAACCTGGAAAAGAAAAAGGGCCATTATGTGGAAGGTATAAACCATGCCGTGCGTCCCTATGAGCCAGGCTCGGTTATCAAGCCTATCTCGATGATGATTGCGCTCGAGGACGGCTTGGTAAGAAATCTCGACGAAGCTATTCCTACCGGTGGAGCATGGGCCTATTTAGGTAAAAATCCTATCAAGGACTCTCATGCCCATAGTTCGGTGCCTGTGCGTGACGTTATTTGCTACTCGTCAAATATAGCCACGGCCAAGATCATTCTTCGTGGCTATGAACGCCATCCCGAGGAGTTCCCGAAACGACTTGCTGCTATGGGCTTTATGCAGCCGCTCGGTATCGGCATCAGGGGGGAGGAAGGTCCACGCATTAACCCTCGTCCGAAGAAAATCGACCTTTCGCGTATGGCCTACGGCTATACTACCGAACTTCCGCCTCTTCACACTCTTTCGATGTATAATGCGATTGCCAATGGCGGCAAGTATGTCAGGCCGCGACTCTACAGCCGTCTTATCGGCGTCGACACTATTATTGACATGCCTGTGACATACATTCGTGACAGTGTCTGCTCGGCTCGTAATGCCAGGATACTTCGCGAGATGATTCACGATGTTGTATGGAAAGATGGCGGTACGGGCCGACTCGTCAGATCAAAGGTAGTCGACATTGCAGGGAAAACGGGTACTTGCTATATGGTGGAGGGACGTGGTTATAATACCTCCAAGAAGCGACTCGCTTTCTGTGGTTTCTTTCCCTATGAAAAACCTAAGTATTCGTGCATCGTGCTGACAGCCAATCCAAAACGCAATATGAGAGGCGCTGCGAGCACCAGCGGACAGGTGATGAAGAATATCGCCTTGAAACTTCATGCGCGTGGATTACTTGATAATTCGGGCGATTATCGGGCCGACACACATCCCGATTCACGGGCTGTACTATATGCCACCCACAATGCCGAGCCCTACCGCCGGTTGAGTTCTCACTTCTCGTTATCGGGCCCTCGGCGTGGTTCCACACCGGCCGATGTACCGCAAGGTAGTGTGCCTCGTGTCGTCGGGCTTGGACTACGTGAGGCTGTCATTAAACTTGAAGATGCCGGTTATAATGTTAAGATAAGTGGTACCGGTTACGTTATCAATCAGTTTCCATTAGGAGGTGATTCTATTCCGCCCGGCAACACTGTTACATTGACCCTCTCACAAGATACTTAGAGTATGTTTGAATTTAACAATCTCTCCAAACAACAAAGCAAAATTAGGAAAACGATAATATGAAGCAACTTTCAACTCTTATACAATGTCTTGACCGCCCATTGGTCACCGGGCCTATCAATCGCCCTATAGAACATGTCACCATGGACTCACGTGAGTGCACTGTCAATTCTCTGTTTGTTGCCGTGAGAGGTACGGTGGTCGATGGACACTCGTTCATTCCTTCATTGTCGGGGCGAGGTGTCGCTGCGGTTGTGTGTGAGGAGATTCCCGAGAATCCAGATCCCGAAATTACCTTTATTCAGGTCGAGAACACTTCTCATGCTCTCGGGTACCTTGCTTCGGCATGGTATGATAATCCCTCCTCAAGGCTTAAGCTTGTTGGTGTTACCGGAACTAACGGCAAGACCACTACAGCTACGCTAATCTATGAGATGGCGCGGCTGCTTGGATATAAGGCAGGGTTGCTCTCTACGGTTGTGAACTATGTTGATGACCGCGCGGTTCCGGCAACGCAGACTACCCCCGATGCGTTGACAATCAATCGCTTGCTTAACGAGATGGTTGAGACCGGTTGCCAATATGCTGCGATGGAGGTCAGCTCCCATGCTGCACACCAACAACGTATTGCCGGATTGACCTTTACAGGCGGTATCTTCACTAACCTTACCCGCGATCATCTCGATTACCACCGCACGTTTGCCGACTATCTCGCTGCCAAGAAATCGTTCTTTGACTCGTTGCCCGAAACGGCCTGGGCCCTTACTAATGGCGATGAGTCACATGGCGAGGTAATGTTGCAGAACACTCGCGCCGCCCGTTACAACTACTCGTTACGGTCAATGGCAAGTTTCATGGGCCGTGTTATCGAAGATCGTCTTGATGGCATGCTTATGACGCTTAATGGCACAGAGATCGAGACCCGTTTCACCGGTAGATTCAATGCCTATAACCTCACAGCTGTTTATGGCGCGTCATCTCTTTTGGGCTGGGATAATATGGATATTTTGGTAGCTATGAGTAAGTTGGTGCCGGTGGCCGGACGTTTCCAGACGTTCCGGTCGGCTAAACGCGGATATACAGCTATCGTTGACTATGCCCACACTCCCGATGCCGTAGTCAATGTATTGCAGGCTATAAGAGAGGTTGCCGGTGATAAAGCCCATATTATAACCGTGGTTGGAGCCGGAGGAAACCGTGATAAGGGAAAACGTCCCATCATGGCAGCCGAAGCCGCCCGCCTCAGTGACCGCGTTATCTTGACCAGCGATAATCCGCGTTTTGAAAATCCCGTTGATATTCTTCACGATATGGAGGCCGGGCTTGATGACCGGACCCGTCAACTGACGCTCAGCATTGTTGACCGTCGCGAGGCTATCAAAACCGCTACCGCGCTTGCACAGCCGGGCGATGTTATCCTTATCGCCGGCAAGGGGCACGAGGACTATCAGGAAATCGAGGGTGTGAAACATCATTTTGACGACCGCGAGGTTGTTGCCGATATAATTAATGCCGAATAATCATAACCAGTTGTTATCAAGTATATACAATGTTGTATTCTCTGTTTGAATATCTCAAGGATCAGGATCTGCCCGGTGCACGATTGATGGATTATATCACTTTCCGCTCAGGAGTGGCATTCATTTTGGCGCTGTTGATATCTACTATTATAGGTAGCCGAATTATCAGACGTCTGCAGCTGATGCAGATAGGTGAGATCGTTCGTGATCTTGATCTCGAGGGCCAGATGTCGAAGAAAGGTACCCCTACCATGGGCGGAATCATTATCATCATATCTATACTTATTCCGTGTCTTTTAGTGGGTAACCTGGCGAGCGTTTACATGCTGCTGATGCTTGTCGCTACCGTGTGGCTCGGAACACTCGGGTTTCTTGATGATTACCTTAAGTTCAAAAAGCAGGACAAGGATGGATTGAAGGGTAAATTCAAGATTGTTGGTCAGGTAGGACTCGGACTGATTGTCGGGATCACCATGTATGCAAGCCCCGACATCGTCATGAGAGAGAACCACGAGGTGGAGACTATAGGAGCCGATGGCACGTTGACCGAGGTGATCTATGAATCAAACGACATCAAGGCTCCACAAACCACGATACCTTTTGTTAAAGACAACAACTTCGATTATCAATGGCTCACCGGCTGGATGGGCGATCATGCCGTTACGGGTGGCTGGATTTTATTTATCCTTGTTACCATTTTTGTTGTCACAGCCACTTCCAACGGTGCAAATCTCACCGATGGCCTCGATGGTCTTGCTACCGGTACATCGGCAATCATAGGCGTGGCGCTTGCTGTGATGGCCTATCTCGGTGGTAACATTATCTACAGTTCCTACCTTAATATAATGTATATACCGGGAAGTGCCGAGCTCGTTGTATACATGGGAGCTTTTATCGGCGCTCTGATAGGATTCCTGTGGTACAACGCTTTCCCGGCTCAGGTTTTCATGGGTGATACAGGAAGTCTCACTATCGGAGGCATCGTCGCGGTATGTGCTATCTTGATTCATAAGGAGTTGCTGTTGCCTATTCTCTGCGCTATATTCTTTGTCGAGGATCTTTCGGTACTTATTCAGGTTCCTTACTTCAAACTCACAAAGCGCTTGACCGGCAAGGGACACCGAATATTTAAAATGACTCCTCTCCACCACCATTTCCAGAAACCCGGTAACGCGGGATACGAGGCTCTGATTCAGCGTCCGATAAAACCTGTTCCGGAGAGCAAGATCGTCATTCGTTTCTGGATTATAGGTATCATACTGGCAGCGTTGACATTTGTGACGCTCAAGATAAGATAAACAATACAATTTCTAATCAAAATAGATTGTGATATGAAAAGATTGGTAGTACTTGGAGGCGGAGAAAGTGGTGTGGGAGCCGCTATCCTTGCCAAGACTAAAGGGATGGATGTATTCCTCAGTGACTGTGGTAGCATCGCCCCCCATTATATCGACATGCTCGACAACGAGGGGATAGCTTGGGAGCATGGTAAACACACACATGAATTGATCCTGAATGCCGACGAAGTTGTCAAAAGTCCGGGAATACCTCCTACAACCCCGCTCGTTAAACAACTCGTGGAGAAAGGGATTCCGGTTATTTCGGAGATAGAATTTGCAGGACGTTATACCGATGCCAAGATGGTGTGTATCACAGGCTCAAACGGCAAGACTACAACAACGTTGCTTACTTACCATATATTGAAACAGGCCGGTATAAACGTTGGTTTGGCCGGAAATGTAGGCCGTAGCCTCGCATTGCAGGTGGCGCGCGATCAACACGACGTTTACGTTATAGAGCTTTCGAGTTTCCAGCTTGAGAACATGTATAAGTTCAAAGCCAATATAGCTGTAATTCTTAATATAACGCCCGACCATCTCGATCGTTATGACCA
>CANOKG010000103.1 GCA_947566655.1 uncultured Muribaculaceae bacterium
TAAAAATGCATTGATAATTATTGATGTTATTGCACTGACCCATCCAATTTCTGGTAATAGCATCATGACGATGGATTATCCTGAATTATCGTCTTCTGTTGATTGGATTAAATGGCATTACTCATTTTTCAGCTCTTCCATCGACTTGAATTTCTTAGTAAATTATCTCCCATCAAAATTTACAAATAAAATAAGCCATAAAAACCATACTTCAATTTTCGAGTCTCAACCTATTTGTTATGACTGTTATCGTAATGAAGAATCTTTGCCTATGTGGAATCTTATAGCTGAATTACGTCCTGAGATTTATTTCACATCAGCTCCCGGTCTAAAGCCGACATACTATATAGGTAATGATTGTATGGTAATAGATAATAAACGGGAGTCCTTGTTTAGAGCTATCGCAAAAGAACTCGAAGGCGTTAACTACCATATCGTTGCAACCCCAACTCGCGATAAATTAACTTTAAGTGAGCAAGACCATCTATTATTAGATTCAATTTTTTCAACCGATCGGTTCCACGATTACACACAGTCGATGTCTTATGTGGCTGATGATGCTGTTAATTGGTATGATAGACGTCACTATCGTGCAAATGTAGCACGGCTGGTAATGGACGATGTTTACAATAAATAAGTAGCGTTTGATATATTGGTTTGACTGATCGCTATATCATTGAATTCCTTTATGAAAGATTCTAATTATTACAGCTAATGAAGACTGTATTTTACTGGGCCGACATTGCTATTTGTGTTCCAACAATTCCTCCAATAGTATAGGTAATTCTTCAGGATGCCCCACAACCTTATTCTTATAACGATAATAAATATAAGGGAATGATCGGTCTTTAATGCTTAATGGAGGCTGATCGTATTCAGAACGCATATTGGGCGGAAAATATTTGAACTTATATGTTGCAAAATTGTGCATTATGGTTTTAGCAACTTCAGTATTGTGGCTATTGGCAAAAATATGCATGAGTTGCTGATATTTACTGTGACGTTTCCAATCCTGACTAAATGGTAGTGCTGGAAAGGATATTATTTCAATTTCCTTTAATATGAAATCCAAGGAGTTTTGAGCCCAAGTAACGACCAATAATCTCAAACCTGATTGGACACGAAGTATCTCCTGAGACTGCCATCGCCGAATATCATTATCATATACAGTATAGCCATACTGATTAGTACGAGCAATTTTTCCAAGGAAAAATTCGTTGTTACAATGTTTGAGAACCTCCGTGTTTTTTGCGTTCTGAAATTCTAATATAGCAATTGGCTCAAAATTTTGATTCGATATGAAGCAATCAATATTTGTAGGCCATGCGCAACCAGCTTGTCTCAGCATTTTGTCGAAATAAGGTAAGTCTTCTCTTTCACGAAAAGGCTTTGTCGATCTCCACCCCTTAATTGATGCAATCCAATCAGAAAATTCTTTATAACTGTTATAAGTTGCAGTATACTCACATTCTGTAAGACTATCTATAGTGAACACCCATACAGCTTCTTTTTCGTCACAGTACAGAACATATGTCAAGGGGTGTTGAAATGCCTTGGCAAAATTTATCTTACGTTGTAGCACATCTCTCCCCTCCAAGTTTATGATAGAACTTAAGACATTTCGATCAGTTGCTTGCCCATCGATAACATCAACCCTAGCACGTTCCATCAGATGTGTGACAACGTTCTGATTATTTTCGTTACAGCCTTCTATGGCGTCAAAGTAGAATCCTGTTTTTTCAACAAGAGTCTTCTTTGCCCAGTTACTGGAATTACTTCTTTCTGAAGTTTCTTTTCTATAATTGCAGAATTCCATATCATTTTGCAAGCTTATGATTGCAAATGCACATAAAAATCGCTGTCTTACTTGCGTTTTATATAACTTTTACCCTCGGCGTCGGTACCAACCGGATATATATCCAAGAATGTGAGTTTGTCATTGACAACGATTGCTTTCACAGGAATGAATGTGTAATCACTTTCGGGAGACCATTTGTATTTAACCAAATACCCATCATCTTTCCCTAATGGAAGCACTACGAGTGACTCAATGCCATATTTTGAAACATCTTGCGCATGAATAACCGCGTCTGCATCATATTGAGCAGTGTAATTTGCAAGTCTTGCAATCAGCTCCTGCGACATGTGATTTTTCATTAACGCTATATTTGCTCTTTCATCTTTCTCGGAGTTCTGCATGTAAGTTACGTAGAAATCTTTTATCTTTTTTTCGCATTGTCCGTAGGTACATAGAACACTCATAGAGAACACAGCGCCAAGTAATGTTTTTAATAGGTTGTTTTGCATACTTTTAATTGTATCTGATAAGGTTTATATGCTGCAAGGGTTTCATATCTATTTGCTTGTTGTGTAAGCTGGAATTTTCATCGATTTAATTTTTCCAAATCAATATCCGGCAAATATTGTTTGATTATATCTCTGGGGATAATCACAACACAATAACCTGATGTAATTTCGTTATTCACCTGAGGAACGTTCATAAGTTGGCTGTTCACAATCACGGCCAATCTCTTACCTATATTTTCACGGGTAATTCCCGCCCACTTGACTGCGTCAGCAAACTTGAACGCAACTTGAATATCATCGCCATAAGAGGCGATAGCGTTTGCTCTCTGAACACTTACTTTCTCCGATATTAACGGCTCATTCTCATATGCACCAATCTCAATAGAGCCGTCAGCACTTGGCAGGGTCCATGCAATCGTGAGGTTTCCGACGTGTTTAATCTCTTTTATCAAGCTATTAACGGTCGCGGTATCTGCAACCGTATAATCTTGGTTTGTATTTATTCCAAGAATAGTGTCATTAAACTCCACTACTTTGTTAACGGTAACATTCCATTCCACACTTTCAACCTTTTCGGTTTTGGTGGTGCTTGTATTGCCACACGCAGTTGCTACAACTGCAAGGGCGATGCTTACAAGCCAAGCAGGGAGAGCGAGTCTTTTTGCCATACGCTATATGTTATTTTGTTCTGATGCAAAGATAATTTAAACAATTGTAAAATTCATCACGCTCCAAGAATATTTTTTCATAAGTCCAGATATCAGGTTCGTGAGAATATGCAACTTTATTCGTATTTTTGCATCCATGAAACAGGAAATTGTACATCGTAGGCTTTATGCCTTCTTTAATAGTAAAGTTCTTAACGTACTCTTGGTGATTGGAGTTATTTCGTTACTTCAAATTGGCTTTCTGGAATCAATACTGTTGCCGAGTGTATGCGCTATTACATCATTCGCCTTATTTATAGGGTATACTCTCTGGCTATGGATTAAAAAGCCAAAACAAATCACCATAAATGTCTGGTTGTCAAATAAGACTATTTGGTTTACGTTATATTACCTTATAGTTATCAATATTTCCAATCTTATTTGGCAATGTCGTGCATTGCCGATAGTCGCAGCTATTATAATGTGTTTCATCGCCATGGTTCGTCCCAAGGACGAAGTTTTTGATATATAATTCGTGTCAGTATTATACTTCTGTCCAAGAATACGATAGGCGGTAACCTCCTTTTTATCGGAGCGTTACCGCCTATCTTATTGATAGAGTGGATTAACCGCTTAATCTTCGATTGCAGCTTGGGCGGCAGCTACTCGGGCGATTGGCACGCGATATGGTGAGCAGCTTACGTAGTTCATGCCGAGCTTAGCACAGAATTTAACTGATGAAGGTTCACCTCCGTGTTCTCCACAGATACCTACTTTCAGTTCGGGCTTTGTAGCACGGCCTTTTTCTACGCCCATACGTACGAGTTGTCCTACGCCTTCTTGATCCAATACTTCAAACGGATCGGTCTTGATTACTCCATGCTCTTTATAGAATTTGAGGAATTTAGGAGCGTCATCACGAGAGAATCCAAATGTCATCTGAGTCAAGTCGTTTGTACCAAAAGAGAAGAAATCAGCTACTGTGGCGATTTCATTGGCTGTGAGGGCTGCACGAGGAACCTCAATCATAGTTCCAACTTTGTAGGGTACGCTTGCTCCGGTCTCTTCAAATACTTTTGCGGCGGTCATATTGATTACATCGGCCTGATTTTGAATCTCCTTAAGTGATCCAACCAACGGAATCATGATTTCAGGATGAACATCGATGCCACGAGCTTTTACTGCAAGTGCGGCTTCAATGATTGCACGTGTTTGCATCTCAGTAATTTCAGGATAGGTAATACCGAGACGGCAACCACGGTGGCCGAGCATTGGGTTGAATTCTTCAAGGCTGTCAACCTTTGCTTTAACTTCTGCAAGGGTGATGCCCATCTCGTCGGCAAGTTCTTTTTGAGTTGCTGTCTGGTGAGGAACAAATTCATGCAATGGTGGGTCGAGCAGACGTATTGTAACTCCATATCCGTCCATGGCTTCAAAGATACCCTCGAAATCACCACGTTGCATGGGTAAGAGTTTCTTGAGGGCATCGCGGCGTCCGGCCTCATCTGATGCCAATATCATTTCACGAACGGCTTTGATGCGGTCGCCTTCAAAGAACATGTGTTCTGTGCGGCACAATCCGATACCTTGTGCACCGAAGTGACGGGCTTGCTTTGCATCGCGTGGTGTATCAGCGTTAGTGCGTACAAGTGTCTTGGTGTATTTAGCCGACAGGTTCATGATTGCACCAAAATCACCATCGAGTTCAGGCTCGGCGGTAGGCACTTGGCCGTCATAAACTTCACCGGTAGATCCGTTCAATGAGATCCAGTCACCTTCTTTGTAGAGTTTACCGCTCATTTCAACAGTCTTTTTCTCGTAGTCGACCTTGATTTCGCCGGCGCCGGAAACGCAGCATTTACCCATACCACGTGCAACAACGGCTGCATGTGAAGTCATACCGCCGCGCATGGTAAGGATGCCCTGGGCTACAGCCATACCGCGAAGGTCCTCGGGCGAGGTCTCGATACGAACGAGGATTACTTTCTTTTTCTTTTCAGCCCATGTTTCAGCTTCGTCGGCAAAGAATACGATTTGACCGGCCGCTGCACCGGGAGAAGCCGGCAGACCTTTAGCTACAACTTGAGCACGCTTAAGAGCGCTCTTGTCGAACACCGGGTGGAGAAGTTCGTCGAGTTTCTGAGGCTCCATGCGAAGCAATGTAGTCTTCTCATCTATTTCACCGGCGCGAAGAAGATCCATAGCAATCTTAACCATGGCGGCACCTGTGCGCTTACCGTTACGTGTCTGGAGCATCCATAGTTTGCCATCTTGAATGGTGAACTCCATGTCCTGCATGTCTTTGTAATAATCCTCAAGACGGTGTGCGATGGCGATTAGTTCGGCAGCACAAGTGGGCATAGACTCTTCAAGTGATGGATACTTGCTTGCGCGCTCTTCTTCAGATATACCTTGCAGGGCAGCCCATCGACGAGAACCTTCAACGGTGATTTGTTGAGGTGTGCGAATTCCGGCTACAACGTCTTCACCTTGAGCATTGATCAGATATTCACCATTGAATATATTTTCACCGGTTGCAGCATCACGGCTGAAAGCTACGCCGGTAGCTGAGTTGTTGCCCATGTTGCCATAAACCATAGCTTGAACGTTAACGGCAGTACCCCACTCTTCGGGTATCTGGTTCATGCGACGATAGATGATAGCGCGTTCGTTCATCCAGCTGTCGAACACAGCGCATATTCCACCCCAAAGCTGTTCCCAAGCGCTGTCGGGGAAATCCTTTCCTGTGAAATCTTTAACCGCAACCTTAAATTCTTTAACAAGGGTTTTCAGATCGTCAACATCCAGTTCAGTGTCTAGTTTGACACCTTTTTCTTCTTTGACTTTCTCCATGATAGCCTCGAAGGGGTCGATGTCGGTTTTATTTTTGGGCTTCATACCGAGCACAACGTCACCATACATTTGCACGAAGCGGCGATAGCTGTCCCACGCAAAACGGGGGTTGCCACTCTTCTCTGCAAGCGAGGCTACTGTGGCATCGTTCATACCGAGGTTAAGCACGGTATCCATCATGCCTGGCATTGAAGCGCGTGCTCCGGAACGAACTGATACGAGCAGTGGGTTGGCGGGGTCATTGAATTTCTTGCCTGTAAGCGACTCAACATGAGCGATTGCTTTTTCTACATCGCTCTTGATAAGTTTGACAACCTCGTCTTTACCATATTGGGTATACTCGTTACAAACACCGGTTGTAATTGTGAAACCGGGAGGCACGGGCATGCCCAGAAGGTTCATTTCAGCGAGGTTAGCACCTTTGCCACCGAGGTCGTTTCTCATTGAGGCATTGCCTTCAGCTTTACCGTCGCCGAATGTATAAACTCTTTTCATGTTTAAAAATGATTTTATATAACGTTTGGAAATATTTTTTCTAACTTCTGCAAAGTTATAAATTTATTAGCCAATATAAAAATGTGCGTCCAAAAAAATTAACATAAACAATTAGCGGTTTTATAATTCTTGCCTGTTGTTATTCTATAGTTGTGGAAGTTGTGCTTATTTGCTATTTTTGCGAAAAATTTCATTATGTCAAGAAAAAGAAAAGAACTCCCTATATTGGAGAATGTCGAGATTACAGGTGTCGCTGCCGAGGGAAATAGTATTGCTCGCGTAAACGACATGGTCGTGTTCATTCCCTACGGTGCTCCCGGTGATGTGGTCAATGTTAAACTTGATCGGAAAAAGCATAGTTATGCCGAGGGCCACATTGTTTCATATGTCAAGTCGTCTCCCGATCGAGTGGAACCGGTGTGTCGCCATTTTGGCGTATGTGGTGGCTGCCGCTGGCAACATCTGCCTTACTCAGTCCAGACAGAGTGGAAGCATCGTCAAGTATCTGATGCCTTGACCCGCATTGCCAAAGTTCAGCTACCCGAGATCAATCCTACTATGCCTTCAGAGCAAATTTACAGCTACCGTAACAAGATGGAGTATACTTTTTCAAACAAAAAGTGGCTTACATTTGAGCAACTCAACAGTGGTGAAGTTTTTTCACAGCGAGATGCTTTGGGGTTTCATATACCTGGAGCCTTTGATAAGGTTCTTGATATTGAATGTTGTCATTTGCAAGATGATCTGGGCAATCAGATTCGCAACTATATAAAACAGTTTGCCATTGATAATGGCCTTACGTTTTACGATATTCGCAATAACATCGGGTTGTTGCGCACCATGATGATTCGCATTGCCTCGACAGGAGAAATCATGGTTCTTATTTCATTTGGTGAGAATGATCGTGAAAGCATATCTAAGGTTATGGAAGCTGTCAAGGAACATTTTCCCGACATCATATCGCTGATGTATGTAGTAAACTTGAAGGCAAATGACACTTTCGCCGATCTTGATATACAACTTTACTCAGGCCGAGAGTACATTGAGGAGGAGATGGAGGGGCTGAAGTTCCGCATTGGTCCCAAATCTTTTTATCAAACCAATTCGCGTCAAGCCTATCGACTTTACAGTGTTGCGCGAGAGATGGCCGGTCTAACGGGTGATGAGCTTGTTTACGATCTCTATACCGGTACCGGCACTATCGCGAATTTTGTTGCAAGAAATGCCCGCCGGGTAATCGGTATCGAATATGTCGAAGATGCTATTGTTGATGCCCGGATCAATTCAAGTGTCAATGGTATTCACAACACATTATTTTATGCCGGAGATATGAAAGATGTGTTGACTGATGAGTTTGTCGAAAAACATGGTCGTCCTGATGTAATGATTGTCGATCCGCCTCGTGCCGGCATGCACGAAAATGTTGTCAACGTCATACTCAATGCCGAGCCCAAGGTAATTGTCTATGTAAGCTGCAATCCGGCCACACAGGCTCGTGATTTGGCATTGCTTGATGCCAAGTATCTTGTCGAGGCAGTGCAGCCTGTAGATATGTTTCCTCACACCCATCATGTTGAAAATGTAGTTAGGCTTGTCAAGAAGATTTGAATATTGACCTTCTGATGATATGGATTCTGTCCCTTGTCCCTGTCCCTCTATGGAGTGGCAGTGATGAGGGATAAGCACACACTTAAAAAACAACTGTATCAAAAAAAAGAAAAGCGAGTTTAGTACCAGCACGTCGCTGTATCTAAACTCGCTTTCTTTATAGGTAACCACATCAAAGGATGCGATGAAACTCCGAATAGACAGGATTTGAGTGCCCGCCATCCTTTGTAATCCGCCTGGCTGTAAAGCATTTGAAAATCAAATTGGGGCCCGCCATTGGACGACTAAGCTTGTCTCGGTATTTCAGTATAATTTGAAGAGTTTCCCAATCAACTTTGATGTGGTAAATTTTATACTTAATGGTTGAAAAGTGCTCTCTTGCCCTTTCTTTAATTCTATAACACAAAGATAAGTATAGTTGTTGAGATATGCAAGAAAAATTTGAGAGAAAATTTTCAAAAAAATATATAGTTAAATGAAACTATTTGTCAAAGAGCGCGACAAATTGGAAAA
>CANOKG010000104.1 GCA_947566655.1 uncultured Muribaculaceae bacterium
CTATTATTCAACAAAATCAATAAATGTTAAAATTATGCTGTAGAACATGTTTTTCGACTAACATTCCTTCATGGAGCAAAAGACTAAATTTGAAAATAACGTCCTTTTGGAATAAAAAAATTATTATTATCTTTGTATGATTTTGCAATCATATATACATTAATAATATAATTATAACATGAATCCTTTTGTTCATTTACATGTTCACACCCAATACTCGGTGCTCGATGGGCAAGCATCGATTGACGCCCTCGTTGACAAGGCGATTGCCGATGGTATGCCAGCCATCGCTGTAACCGATCACGGAAACATGTTTGGCATAAAGGAGTTTTTCAATTATGTAAATAAAAAGAATGGCAAAATCAAAGATGCAATAAAGAAAGCGAAGAAACAAGTCGAAGAAGCAACCGATGACGAATCTCGCAAAATAGCCGAAGAAGAATTAGGTGCAGCTATGGCAAAAAAGCCGTTTAAGCCTATATTTGGTTGTGAAATGTATGTTGCATCAAAAGACCTGCATGAACACGTTGATAAGAAAGATACCGGACGCCACCTTATTGTATTGGCAAAAAATGAAGTCGGTTATCACAATTTAGTAAAATTAGTTTCAAAAGCCTGGACTGAAGGATATTATTTTAGACCACGTACAGATAAACAAGAATTAGCCAAGCACCGTGAAGGTCTGATTATTTGCTCTGCTTGTATTGGAGGAGAAATACCTCGATTAATTCTCCAAGGGTATATAGACGAAGCCGAAAAACAGATTTTATGGTACAAAGAGACCTTTGGCGAAGATTATTATCTGGAATTACAGCGGCATCGTGTTGACGACAGGTTAACATCGGAGATGGATAACAAACGGCGCGTTGTATTTGAGCGTCAACAAATCGTTAATCCGATACTGATACAAATGGCCCAAAAACACAATATTAAAATCATTTGTACCAATGACGTTCATTTTGTAAATGCAGAGGATGCTGAAGCCCATGAGCGACTGATTTGTGTATCGACGGGTAAAAAGTTGTCGGACGAGACTCGTATGGTGTACACAAAACAGGAATGGATGAAGACAACTGCCGAAATGAATGAATTGTTTGTTGACATTCCAGAGGCGTTGAGCAATACTTTAGAAATCGCTGACAAAGTAGAATTTTATAACATTGACCATGCGCCTATTATGCCTAATTTCGAAATTCCGGCCGACTTTGGTACTGAAGAAGAATACCGACAACGAATAACGCATAAAGATTTATTCGACGAATTCACGCAAGACGAGAACGGCAATGTTGTCATGAGTGAACAAGAGGCCAGCGCTAAAATAGATAAACTTGGTGGATATGAAAAGCTATACCGCATTAAATTTGAAGCCGACTATCTAAAAAAACTTGCTTACGAAGGAGCTGCAAGGCGATATGGCAGTCCATTAACGCCCGAATTAGAAGAACGTATCAAATTTGAATTGCACATCATGAAGACGATGGGTTTTCCAGGCTACTTTTTGATTGTACAAGATTTCATCAATGCAGCTCGTCAACAACTTGGCGTAAGCGTTGGACCGGGTCGTGGGTCGGCAGCCGGGTCTTGTGTAGCATATTGTCTTGGAATAACCCAGATAGATCCTGTAAAATACGATCTTCTGTTTGAACGTTTCCTTAATCCGGATCGCATATCTCTACCCGATATCGATATCGACTTTGATGATGATGGCCGCGCCGATGTTCTAAAATATGTGACAGAGAAATATGGTGAAGAAAAGGTTGCTCATATTATTACATATGGCACCATGGCCGCTAAATCGGCTATCAAAGATGTTGCTCGAGTAGAAGATCTTCCCCTATCGGAAAGCGACAGGTTAACTAAACTCATTCCGGTACACATGCCTGTAGTCAATGGCAAAGAATTGAAACCGACTTTAAAAAACTGTTATGAACACCTCCAGCCTTTTAAAGTTGAGATGGCAAGTACGAACCCTGTTATTCCTCGCACGCTTAAATATGCCGGACAACTTGAGGGCAACGTACGAAACACAGGTGTTCATGCCTGCGGTGTCATCATTTGCCGTGATGACATCACCGATTGGGTTCCTGTGAGCACAGCCGTGGATAAAACCGAAGGGAAACTGCTTGTTACCCAATATGAAGGTCGTGTCATCGAAGAGACCGGACTAATCAAAATGGATTTTCTTGGTCTTAAAACATTATCTATTCTTAAGGAGGCGGTAGCAAACATTAAACTAACCCGGAATATAGATCTTGATTTAGAATCGATACCTATCGATGACCCCGCCACATATAAGTTATATAGCGAAGGTAAAACCAAGGGAACTTTTCAATTTGAATCGGCAGGTATGCAAAAATATCTTCGGGAGCTGCAACCCAGCACTTTTGAAGACCTTATAGCAATGAACGCTCTGTATAGGCCGGGGCCAATGGACTATATTCCTGACTTTATCTCACGCAAGCATGGCCGGTCACCCATTGTCTACGATATTCCGATAATGGAAAAGTATCTTAAAGACACCTATGGAGTCACTGTTTACCAGGAACAGGTCATGTTATTATCCCGACTGCTTGCCAATTTCACTCGTGGCGAAAGCGATACTCTCCGTAAAGCCATGGGTAAGAAGCTAATCGACAAAATGAATCACCTTAAAGGAAAATTCCTGGAAGGTGGTCAGGCTAATGGTCATAAGCCCGAAGTCCTTGAAAAGATTTGGGCCGATTGGGAAAAATTTGCGTCCTATGCTTTCAATAAAAGTCACGCCACTTGCTACAGTTGGGTTGCATTCCAAACAGCTTATCTCAAAGCTAATTATCCGGCTGAATATATGGCTGCGGTTCTAAGCCGCAACCGCAATGATATTGCAAAACTTCGTGATTTTATGGATGAATGTAAAGCCATGCGAATTACGGTAAAGGGACCCGATGTAAATGAAAGTTTTAATAGCTTTGGTGTTAACAGTCATGGTGACATACGTTTTGGCATAGCCGCTATCAAAGGCGTTGGAGAAAACGTAGCTACCGATATTATACGTACACGAAACCATGGAGGACCATTCAAATCGATATATGACTTTGTTGAACGAGTCCCGCTAACATCATTGAATCGTCGAACATTTGAATCACTTGCGTTAGCCGGTGCTTTTGATTGTTTTACAGAGCTTAAACGCGAAGATTTTTTCTTGAAAAACAAAAAAGACGAGAGCTTGTCTGAACAATTGCTCCGATATGGACAACTATATCAAAATGCATCTAAAGAACAATCAAATTCATTATTTGGTGATGACATCGAACTTAATACGGCTGGTCGTCCAACAATTAAACCGGCATTAGATTGGCCTGCGACCGAACGTCTGGAACGAGAACGGGAATTGGTCGGAATTTATTTATCAGCCAACCCTCTAGATCCTTATTTTATGGAGCTTAACTACGGCTGCAATACCACTATAAAGGAATTCATCGAGATGACTCCAGAGGAAAACAAGACTTACACCTTTGGCGGGATGGTTACCGGATATGAAGAAAAAGAGGCGAGATCGGGTGGCAAATATGGTCGCATCACTCTTGAAGATTACTCAGGGAGCACTGAACTAATGTTATTCAAACAAGATTTTTTCAATTTCAGTAAATATGGAAAGCTCGGAACTCAGATAGTTGTAGCCGGCGAATTCAAACCTAATTTCAAACAAGAACTGCGATTTAACATCAATAACATAAAACTTCTTGAAGATCTGAAAGGCAAGTTGCTTACAGGTATAGAAGTCAAAGTGACAACCGATAATATTAACGACACTTTCATAGGGTTATTCACCGATGCTTCAAAACGAGTTTCTTCAACATTGGGAAATCTAACTATTGAAATATATGATCCCAGTATAAATCGCACTGTCAAAATGCTGTCGGGCTTAAAGCTTCCCATGGACAAATCGACAGTCGACATGCTCACTGATATGAATGTCGAATTTCAATTCACTCGCTTAGTCAAATAACTATTATATTTTAACTCTAAAACATTAATAAAATGGCATTTACTTTTACAGACGCTAACACCGAGGAAATTATCAATTCAGGAAAACCGGTAATGATTGACTTCTGGGCAACTTGGTGTGGACCATGCATGAGCATGGCTCCTATAATTGATGAATTATCACAGGAATATGAAGGCCAAGTAGTAATAGGAAAATACAATGTAGAGGAAGAATCTGACTTAAGCGCACAATTCCGCATCACTTCTCTTCCTACAATATTATTCTTCAAAAATGGTAAAAAAGCCGATCTTAGACTCGCCGGATCACAGACAAAATCGAGCCTAAAAGAAGCTATTGATAAATTACTCTCACTTTGACATATATGGATTTTGATGAAGCCAAAGCGGTTAACGAAATAAACAAAGCGCTCGTTTCTCATGGTCGCACACCCTACCCCGATGACGAACTGCTTAATGTCATCGATATGATTTGGGATTACTATGAAGAAAATGGCCTACTGGAACTTGACAGTGATGACGATGAAGAGGAAGTTACCGCTGATGAAATAATCAGTTACGTCACAAGAATGCTGAAAAAAGACAAAGGCGCAAACATATCTGTCTCTGACTTACCTATCATTATCAGTGCTGAACTCGATTATGAAGAATCACTCGAAAATTTATAGGCGATTTCTTGTTGCGATTAGCTTTACACCGCTTTATTTTTCAATTGGAGCCCAAACTATTGCTTCAATTGACCCAGGAACACTTGATAACGAATTGAACACACCTGCCGTTACCAGTAAACAGGCAGGTGTGCTCACCTCGGTCATGGCTCGTTACGAACAAGAACTTATTGATCAAGGATTAGCCGTTGAAATGCTACGCGATGACCAAGTGATGGATATTACAATTGATTTAGATTACATATTTGGTCCTAATAGCATCTCCATTCTACCTACCGCATCAGAATTTCTTAATCCCATAATTGACTATACACGCCAATTTGGCAAATTTAAAATTCTGATGGCAGTCCACAGCGACAACACCGGAAGTGAAAAATATAAAGAGTGGCTATGTGAACAACGTATCATTGCCCTTTACGACTTTTTTGATACGTTTGGCTCTTCTCCGGCCATGGTTTATGGCTATCCAATGGCCGATAGGGAACCTATCGTTGATAACAACTCCAAAACAAACAGGGCACTAAACCGACGTCTCGAAATTTTCATCGTACCAGGCCCTGAATTAATTAACAACTTAAAAAGCAAACGCTAATGAATGATTGGATACAAAACCTTATAAGCAACCTTCTTGAAGCACATAATCTCAATAATTGGTATACACCAGTTATGCTTGTAATGATAGCATTACTTGCTTATGTTTCGTTCAGGTTTTGTGTCAAAATTGTTTCATCGCTAATTAGGATTATCACTTTAAAAACAACAACTGAATGGGATGAAGACTTACTTACCGACAAAGTCCTTCGAGCCATAAGTCAATTGGCACCGGCTTTATTGGTATCATACATGTTACCCGATGCTTTTGACAATAATAATTCAGTAAAAGGCTGGCTTATAAAATTAACCGACTTCTATATTTTATGGGCTTTTATCCACCTTATCAATACTTTCCTGCAAGATTTATTTAACGCACTTGATAAACGTGGACAATACAGAATACACACAATGAAAGGAGTCTTGCAGATTCTTAAGCTCTTTTTCATAATTATAGGAATTATAATTGGTATCAGTATCCTCATTGGGAAAAGTCCGTTAACTATTCTAACCGCATTAGGTGCTTCGGCAGCTGTACTAATGTTGGTATTTCAAGATACAATCTTAGGCTTAGTCGCAGGAATTCAGCTTACAGTTAACGACATGCTAAAAAAAGATGATTGGATTGTTGTTCCTAAAGCAAATGCCAATGGTGTGGTTGAAGAGGTTACACTTACAACGGTAAAAGTTAAGAATTGGGATAATTCAGTAACCACGATTCCACCTTACACATTAATTAGGGAATCATTTCAAAATTACGCACCAATGCAAGAAAGCAAAGCAAGAAGAGTTAGCCGGTACATTAATATTGATGTTAACTCCATAAGGTTCCTTACCTCTCAAGAATTAGACCGGCTCATCGAATTGAATCTAATTCAATCAACCGATCTTGACTCATCAACGCCAAAAGTAAACTTATCACTACTTAGCCTGCACTTAGAACGATACATCTCTAATCATCAAAATATTCGTTCCGACGAAATATTCATGGTCAGGCAACTACAACCAACAACACAGGGAATACCTCTAGAATTATACTTTTTTACCGATATAATAGAATGGAAGAATTTTGAACATATACAAGCTGAAATTTTTAATTATGTTTACGCCTGCATAAATCTTTTTGGACTTTCTATCTACCAAGCCCCATCAGGCAATGATTTTAAACAAACTATTTCATAAAACGTTTTAGTGTAAAAAGATATATCATGATAATAGCATCTCAAAAACGAAAAGAAAATATTGCCGAGTACCTATTGTACATGTGGCAAATTGAAGATCTTATACGTGCCAACAATCTTGATATGAACAGCATCAAGTGTAATATTATTGATAAATACAAACTTGACCCTGATCAACGCAGACAAATGATTGAATGGTATGAATCACTTATTGACATGATGAGAAGAGAAGGCGTAGAAAAATCTGGACATCTCCAACTTTCAAAAAATGTCATAATACAGTTAGCCTCTTTACATCAAGCTTTATTATCAGACCCTAAATTTGCCGACTATTCAGCTTTATTCTATAAGACTTTACCTTTCATAGTGGAACTGAGATCAAAGGCCGGAGATATGAAACAAGGTGAAATCGAAACTTGCTTTACAGCTCTTTACGGACTTCTTATGCTCAAACTACAAGGTAAAGATATTTCACAAGAAACACAAAACGCAATATCCGAAATATCGAAGTTCATCGCTGCTCTCGCTGGATACTTTAAACTTGATGACGAAGACAGATTATTTAAGAATGAGAATAATCAATAGTTCTTTTCAATAGCAATTAAGCACTAATGTCAATCTATAGCTTATCAAATCTTTACAATAAGGCCACTGGACATAATCCCAGTAATATCACACCCATTACCGGATCTGCATCAGGTCGTAAATACTATCGTCTGTCGGGTCCGAAATCCTTGATAGGCACCATAGGAAATAACATCCGAGAAAATGAAGCTTTTATTCACTTATCTCGCGTACTCTCATTTAATAATGTAGCTGTACCAAAAGTCATTCAGGTATCTGACGATAAAACTTCTTACATTCAAGAAGATCTTGGAATAAATTCATTATTTGATATTATCAAACAGAACGAGTTCTCCGACTACACTATACATCTGTTCAAATCAAGTCTTGATGAACTTATTAAATTCCAGAGAAACGGGACGATTTATGCCGATCCATCACGATTATTTCCGATAAGTGAATTTAACTCACAATCTATTATATGGGATCTAAATTACTTTAAATACTGCTTTGCAAAAGTAATGGATCAGGAAATTGACGAATGTGCTCTTGACCTGGATTTCCAAACATTAATAAACAACATTCAACACTCAGAACCTAAAGTTCTCGTTCATCGCGATTTTCAATCCCGTAATATAATAGTTAATGAAAATAAGCCATACTTTATCGATTTTCAAGGAGCTCGAAAAGGTCCTGCACTATATGATGTCGTATCGTGCCTTTTTCAAGCCCGCATTAATATGCCTCCCATTATAAAGGAATCTTTGCTTAATTATTACATACAAAAAGCATCCAATGTATTGGGAATGAAAGAACAAAACATTAGAATCTCTCTTGACCAAATCATAGTGTTTAGGCTCATTCAAGTTCTGGGTGCTTATGGATTCAGAGGCAAAATCCAAGGCAATCACAATTTTATAATGCCAATTAATAACGCTCTGATTGAACTTAGAGCTACTCTTGAAAAAAACTCGGTTACATATCCATACCTTCTCAGTCTCGTAAATAGCCTACAGTATAAATCAGAAATCGAAAATTCGACCTTTCACATATTTCCCGATTGTTTAAATATCGACATAATAAGCTTCTCTTATAAACGCGGACTTCCAATTGACAACTCGGGAAACGGAGGTGGATTCATTTTTGATTGCCGAGCTATACATAATCCCGGTCGCTACGAGCAGTACAAGCATTTGACCGGTGAAGATTTACCGGTCATCAAGTTTCTTGAAGAACAAGGCGAAATTCAAAAATTCCTCAATAATTGTAAAGACATAGTTGATACCACTATAGTTAAATACATTAGCCGCGGTTTTAATCATCTATTTATTGCTTTTGGCTGCACCGGAGGACAACATCGATCAGTATACGCAGCCAATCAATTGGCCGAATACTTAGCCTGCAAACACAATGCACACATCACCCTACATC
>CANOKG010000105.1 GCA_947566655.1 uncultured Muribaculaceae bacterium
AATCTTTGTCGCTAAAATTTTCTGACGAAAAAGTCGTGCTATTATAAATATCACCGATAGAAACGTTATGTGGTTGAGGAGCTGTAAATTGAGAGGTATTGATATTGATTTCAGGGTCATTTTGACCCTCTGAGATTTCGATATTCGTAACTGTTGTCATGTTCCCTTCGCCAAACATAAGCCATAGGACAGAAAGATTAGGAAACGCATCATGAATTTTTGTTATAATCTCATCGCTGATTTTTTTGTTGCGACCATTTAGGATCTGTGAGAAAGAGGGGCGGGGGATGAGGCATGTATCGGCAAACTGAGAGCTTGTCAAATTAACGGCAGTCATAAATTTTTTCAGGCGTGATACTATATCCATAGCTATATTTTTGTTTTGTAAATCATATGCAAATGTAATTAATAGATTTGATTTTTGCAAATTTGCAAAAAGAGCAATTGGTTTGCAAATGTGGATTGCAAATGTAAACCGCATTACAATTAAGCTGGATTCAAAATAGTTTTAATTGAATACTTTGTTTAAAAAATGTATATAATACGCTCGAAAGCAAATGCTTGAATACGTTTATGTGTATTATTTGATAGTTCGCACGCGAAGATAAACCCCGACTTAAATAAGTAATGTAGATAAACGCCATAGTATACTGGGAAATAAGGTTGTAGATTGTATGTTAATGAATTATAATTAGCTGATTTTACACATGTAAATCATTTGCATCTATGAACAAGGGGATATCAGTATAATTCAAACATAATAGCTGTTTACGAATGCAACAAGGAAAATTACCGTGTGCATTGATTTTCGAATCAAAATATCATTTGCTAATGCAAAAAACACGATCGTCCATGATCAATTATGTAAGTTCATAATTTACATAATTGAATTCAGCTCATATTGCGTATTTTACGTTATATTCATCATAAATTATTGTCGGTTCAATTCTAATCTATCATATATTTAAAACGATTTGTGCCTATAAATAGCTCGCAATAGTTCCTTTAATTATTCTTAATAATCATTGAGTTATAGTGAACTTATTTGAACTTATTATGAAATGTTTAATTGGGCATACTCGTTTCATTATTTGTGTGCATATTTAGATAGAGTATGTCTTCTTGGATCTATATTGCAGAATTAATTAAACCGAGATTAGTGTATACTTTAATGTTTCGATGTTCATATGAGTTAGAATTAGCTATAAGATAAATGTTACATAATGCTAATTATGTTGAAAAGTGTTCCGCTAATAATTAATCTTTGGAAATCATGAACGAATTTTGTATATTTGCGTGAATTTTAGCATTTCAGATACCTTATTTGCTCTATGAATTCTAATAAAGCGCGATGTTCGTTTATGATGGCTGCGGTGTCCGTGGTTGTTATATTTTCGTGCTTATTAAGTTTTACTCTTAGTCATTTTCATTATCATGATTCTTCAGGAAAAGTACATTGGTGCTTGATTGACAGTACTTTTAGTGATGATTTGACCGATAATCATCAGCTATGTAATCATTCTTGTGACTATTCGTGTGAACACAATCATAGTCATAAAGGTAATGATAATTGCAATCTTAATATGGATTTTGTTTTTGATCAAAATCTTTATGATACAAGTTTTAGTTCTGTTTCTAAACTCATTGTTAGTAAGTGTCTTAGTGATGTAATTTTAGAACCATTAACGGCTCTTCTACCCTATTTTTACGATTTATCAGTATTTTATACTGAGTATAGCTTTGTCTCTATCGTTTTTCGGGATGTCGTCTTAGCGTTACGTGCGCCTCCATTTATTGTGTAAAATCTGTTTTTACAGTCTTTACTCGTGAAGTTCAGTAAAGATTACTATCAAATCTATATTTATTAGTATTATGTTTAATTTTTGCGTTGCTTTTAAGGTAATGCATGATAACTTCTATAATAATGTATCAAATTAATTCTTCTATTATCTCATTAATAGTCCCATTTTTATTTATTTCATGTGGTCGATCTTTAGGTGAAGATTCTCATGATGATCATGATCATGGTCATGATCATCATGTTGAGAGTGAGCATAAACATAAAGAACACGACAATGGAGTTATAGAACTTTCACCTGAAGATGCCGCTTTTTTGGGGGTAAAAACCAATGTTATAGATTTAAGCGATTTTGGAGACATATTGCATGTTTCGGGGGTCTTGGAATCAATGCCTACAGATAGTTATACTGTGGTAAGTAAATCATCGGGGTTGGTTTCTTTTGCTCCAAATTTATCTTTGGGATCAAATGTTAAAGCTGGTTCTATATTGGGTAGAGTTAGTTCTCAAGGTATTGCCGGAGGCGATCAAAATGAAATATCGTATGAAGAAATGGAGATTGCTAAACGCGAATTAGATAGAATTAAACCTCTTCATGAAGAAGGGATTGTGTCAACGAGAGATTACAATGAGGTTGAAGCAAATTATAGAAGGGCCGTCAAGGCTTATTCAGGAGCAAAATCGGGAAGTGAGATTACTTCCAAAATTGATGGGGTCGTAACGGCTGTTCTTGTGGATGATGGTTCGTATGTCGATTCTGGTTCTCCAATTGTAGTAGTTACAAAAGGAGATCGGTTGATGTTGAGAGCTGATGTGCCGGCAAGATGTATAAATCAGATATCTAATAAATTAAGAGGAAATATCAGATTTAACGGAATAGATAAGATTTATTCGATGGATAGTCTTAACGTAAGACAGCAATCAAAAACGGTTAGTCAGATGTCGGGTGGTTATATCCCTGTATATTTCACGATAGACAATAATAAAGAAAATGTTGTGTTGGTTCCGGGAATGTTGGTAGAATTGTTTTTACAGAATAGCGGTTTGTCACGTTCTTTAGTAGTGCCATTTACAGCGGTGAGTGAGCAGCAAGGAGTCTACTTTGTATATGAAAAACTTGATGACGATTGTTATAAGAAAGTTCCTGTGAAGTTAGGTCCAAATGATGGTGTAAATGTTCAGATTATTTCTGGAATTGCACCCGGTGTGGAAATCGTAACTGAGGGTACAGTATTTGTAAAATTAGCCGAATCAAATGGTGCTGTACCTGAGGGTCATACACATAGTCACTAATTATATTATGAACTGATTAAATAAGGGATTATGTTAAACAAAATCATTAAATTTTCACTCTATAATCGTCTTATTGTACTTATATTAAGTGCATTGATGCTTATCGCAGGAGTGATAGCATTGTTAAGAACCGAAATAGATATTTTTCCCGATCTTAATGCTCCAACTGTTACAATAATGACCGAATCTCCCGGCTTGGCGCCTGAAGAGGTTGAACAACAAGTTACATTCCCTATTGAGACGGCTGTAAATGGAGCAACTGGTGTTAGGCGAGTAAGGTCCTCCTCATCGACCGGTTTCTCGGTAGTGAATGTTGAATTTGAATGGGGAACTGATATATATATAGCTCGACAAACTGTTTCAGAGCGAATATCAGGAATTGCAGAGGATTTTCAAGATGGAGTTGAGACACCTACTATAGGTCCTCAATCGTCTATTCTCGGAGAGGTACTTATAATAGGGCTTACATCTGAAACAACATCATTGATGGATTTGCGTTCTATTGCCGATCGAGTTTTACGACCTCGCTTATTATCGATACAAGGTGTAGCACAGGTAGCGGTTATTGGAGGTGATGTCAAAGAGATGCAGGTTAAGTTAAACTCCGCTGCAATGAAAAATTTTGGAGTATCATTGGACGATGTTTTGAACGCATGCGGCTCAATGACACAGAATGCTGCCGGAGGTATTGTAAATGATTTCGGAAACGAATATACTATAAAAGGGGTACTTTCAACATCAGATCCTGAAGAAATGGGTCGAAATGTAGTGAAAGTATCTGATGACGGAGTTGTAACTGTTGCTGATGTTGCTACTATATCAATAGGTTCAGAGTCTCCACGCATAGGCATGGCTTCTGAAAAAACAAAACCAGCTGTTTTGATAACTGTAACAAAGCAACCATCAATAGGAACTATAGGGTTAAATGAATCATTAGTTTCGACACTGGAACAATTACGTCCTACCCTACCCTCTGATATAAATATTTCTACTGACATTTTTAGTCAAAGTAATTTTATAAAAAATTCAATAGGAAATCTACAGCAATCCCTTATTGAGGGTGCTATATTTGTGATTATTGTATTATTCTTTTTCTTAATGAATTTAAGAACTACGATAATATCAGTAATAGCAATACCAATGTCGGTCTTAGTCACAGTATTGGTGCTAAATCTATTAGATATAGGTATAAATACTATGACTCTAGGAGGTATAGCAATTGCTATAGGCTCGTTGGTAGATGATGCAATAGTAGATGTTGAAAATGTTTATAAGCGACTTAGGGAAAACAAATTAAAGCCTGAAGAAGATCGGGAATCATCTATACATGTTGTGTATGAAGCCTCTAAGGAGGTTAGGCTGCCGGTTTTAAATTCATCGCTTATAATAATAGCAAGTTTTTTACCGCTATTTTTTCTTAGTGGTATTGAAGGACGTATGCTTATACCGCTTGGTATAGCCTTTGTTGTTTCGCTATTAGTTTCAACATTAGTAGCATTGACACTTACGCCTGCTCTGTGTTGCTACTTACTGTGTGATACTGACGAGTCCAAACGTCTTGATCGTGAACCATGGTTGACGCGCTCTCTTAAATCTTTATATGGTAGGATGTTAACTAAGGTATTGTCTATATCAAAAACAGTTTTGATTATAGTAACGATATTGGTGGTTGGAGCTATTATCGCTTTCTGTGGCTTGGGCCGTAGCTTTTTACCTGGATTTAACGAAGGGTCATATACCATAAATGTAAGTACGCTACCAGGTATTTCAATAGAGGAAAGTGACAAAATAGGTCGTATTGCAGAAGAATTAATACTTTCGGTTCCAGAGATACAAACTGTAGCCCGCAAGACGGGTCGCGCGGAACTTGATGAACATGCATTAGGGTCAAATGTATCTGAAATAGAGGCTCCATATATCTTAAAAGATAGATCGCGAAGCGAAGTTTCGAAAGAACTACGCTCCAAATTATCACGTCTACCAGGCTGTAATATAGAAGTAGGTCAACCGATTTCTCACCGCATTGATGCTATGTTGTCGGGTACGGAAGCTCAGATTGCCATAAAATTATTTGGTAACGATTTGTCGGTGCTTCACAGTAAAGGTGAAGAAATAAAGAAAGTGATATCAAAAATTAGTGGTATCGTAGATATTAATATGGAACAACAGATAGGACGGCCACAGTTAGATATTAAACCACGTCGTGAATTGTTGGCACGTTATGGTATCTCATTGTCTGATTTTTCAAAGTTTATTAATACAGTGTTTGGAGGAATGCAGGTTTCAAAGATATATGAAGAAGGATTCCCTTATAATTTGACTGTTAAACTGGATAATAATGAGTATGATACAATAGATAAAATAAACGATATAATGATTGATAGCAATAAAGGACGCATTCCTTTGAGTGATGTTGCCGATATTGTATCAAGTGTCGGGCCTAATACTATCAATAGAGAAGATGTAAAGAGACGAATAGTAATATCAGCAAATGTTGAGGACCGAGACTTACGAGGTGTCGTGACTGATATCCGAGAGGCAATCAGTGAGACTGTAAAGTTACCTCAAGGTTATTATATAAATATAGGTGGGCAATTTGAAAGCGAAGCCTCTGCTTCACGAACATTACTGTTGATGAGCATTCTGTCGTTATTGATAATTTTTATGTTATTATTCTATGAGTTCAAGAACTTTAAACAGTCTTTACTTATATTGGTGAATATGCCATTGGCAATGATTGGAGGTGTTTTCATTTTGGTCATAATGGGAGAAGATTTAAATATACCAGCTATCATTGGCTTTATTTCCTTGATAGGTATTTCAACAAGAAACGGAATGTTATTGATTAACCGTTATAATTTGTTGAGTAATGAAGGAATATCGCTGCAAGAGAGAGTGCTTCGCGGATCGGTAGATCGATTAACGCCTATATTAATGACTGCATTGACATCAACACTGGCTTTGATTCCCTTGGCGATAAGAGGAGGTGAGGCCGGTAACGAAATTCAAGCACCAATGGCAACCGTTATACTTGGCGGACTTATTACTTCGACATTACTGAATGTATTTGTAGTGCCAATTATTTACATTTATATAAATAAGAAGAAATGAAACTTATATTGATAATATTACTATCTTGCTTTAATGTTGTTGTAAATGCAATGTTTGCACAAGGTGATGTTTATAAGCATGTTGCAGACCAAATAATTTCGGGGAATCCTAAACTTAAGGAATTGAAGTATGAAATTGAATCCCAACATTTATCCAAGAAGGCGGAAAATATGTTGCCACCATTGGATTTGGATTTTGAAGCTGTGTGGTCAACAGAAAGAAATGAAAAAAAGTGGAGTTTTGGTGTTTCGCAGTCTTTTGATTTCCCCGGGGCGTATAGAGCGCGAAAAAAGGAAATTAAGGCTAATTATCAAGCCAATCAAAAATTGTTTCAAGCGAGTTATATAAACGAATTGCAACAAGCATATGAACTTTTGATTGATGTTGCATATTGTAATAAAGCGATAGATTTGTCTCAGACGATCGTCAATGATCTAAAAGATATTGAAGAATTATTGAATAATGCCTTTAATAGAGGTGAGTCAACAATATTGGAAGTTAATAAAGCAAAGATAGAGTATGCCAATAATTTAGTTGTTTTGCGTGATTTTAAAGAACGACGAGAATCATGTATAAATAAACTTAAAAATTTGGGCTGTAGTATTTTACCTGATGGAACAATAGACTATCCAATAGCTGAACTTTTGGATGTTGATAAGTATATCAGTTTATTGAATGAAGATCCTGATATAGAATATCTCATTAGAGTGCAAAAAGCTAAAGAGTTGGGTATAAAAGTAAAGCTAATGGAAGGGTTGCCTGAAATTAATGTTGGTTATGTACATGAATTTGAAGAAGGTGTGTCATTTAATGGATTTAGCATAGGATTATCTCTACCTTCATATTCGGGTTTTAAACTTAAAGAAGCAGCGAGAGCTGAGGCTCTGGCTGCCGATTGGTCTACCAGAGCTGCAAGAATTGAAAAAGAATCGTCAATTTATACACTGCATTCACAAGCAGTTGCAATGCGGGAATTGTATGATTTATTGGCTCCTGTTTTTTATCAAACTAATCATCTGCGACTTCTTGGAAAGGCTTTTAACGGTGGACAGCTTTCGGCTATAGAATATCTTCGTGAAGTATCTTACTTTAATGAATCGGAAAAGAATTTTCTTGAAGTAGAATATCGTTATCAATTAGCACTTATGGGGTTGAATATAATATTGTATTTGAATCAGATATAATTATTATAGGGAAATCAGTATTTTTGTTTTTAGGGATTGGTCCAATTGGCCAATCCTTTTTATGTAGTGTATAATTCGTCAGTTATGATTCGTACTATATTCAAACATATTTACGATTCGTCATTTTAATAGTGATATTAACCAAACTATTGTTAAAATGTAAGTAAGTATGAACTAAAAAGATTGGGTTGTGTTTCATAAGTAAATAAACATTTAATCAGTGAAACGTTATGAAATATAAACAGCCAAGTCTACCCTATTCCAATGATGCTTTGTATCCTGTGATAAGTTCTGAAACAATTGAATATCACTATGGAAAACACGAAAAGGCCTATATCGATAATTTGAATAAATTGATAGAAGGAACTGAGTATGAGGATATGGAGTTAGAGGAAATTATTCAAAGAACTAATGGTGCATTGTTTAACAATGCTTCTCAAGCGTGGAACCATATTTTTTATTTCTTTTCGTTGTCGCCTGATGGTGGAGGCGAACCTGAAGGGAAACTGGCCGATGCAATAAAAGAGCAGTTTGGCAGTTTTGAAAAATTTAAAGAAGATTTTGAGCGGGCCTGCGTATCACTATTTGGGTCGGGTTGGGTTTGGCTCTCCCGCGATAATAATGGTAAATTGGTAATAACTCAAGAGTCTAATGCAGGTAATCCACTCACATCAGGTTTAACACCGCTGTTGACTTTTGATGTTTGGGAGCACGCTTACTATATCGATTATAAGAATCTACGCGCTTCATATGTAAAAAAGATGTGGAGTATTGTAGATTGGGACATTGTTTCGAGCCGATATTAATGAATTATACTACATATAGAGACAACAATTGTAAGCATAATGTGATGAATGGAGAGAGAGGCACTCGTGAGAGCCCCTCTTTTTCTTTTATACAAATAGATGGTCCCCAATACTCAAGTTAATCGAGAATTAAGGACCATCGAAAAAATTAAATAGAGCTAATAAGTG
>CANOKG010000106.1 GCA_947566655.1 uncultured Muribaculaceae bacterium
GTGCTCTACCAACTGAGCTATTTTCGCATTATGTAAATGATCGCGTTTTTCTCATTTGCACTGCAAAGGTACGAACTATTTTTGAATCTGCAAGCATTTAGTCTTATTTTTTTACTCTTTTTTTGTTCCTTTTTGTCTATTATTTTGTCATACAAAATGTTAAAACGAAAGAATTATTTTCTAATCATGTCATTTACCAAGTTGATAAGATAGTACCGGTGGCGTCTGCTCACTCTAATTTGTCTCATCCGTATCTCATTGGTGCTTACAACTCACTTATTTCTTTTGTTACTTCTGTCTGTTTTGTCCTTTTGAATCTCAAACGGCACCTGCGTGAGTTGCCTTATCCCGAACTTGCGTAAATAATTATTTACGCAAAATATTTGTAGAAATTTTGTGGATTTTTGTAAAATCTGTTTAAAATTCAGTGCGTATATTAAATAATTAAAAGTTAAATCATCTATTTTTGGACGCTTCACTTCGTGAAGAATCAAGAGTTAATGTGTTGACTTCTAGCTGGTTAGAAATACCTTTGTTTCTTAAGTCTTTTCTGTTCTTTTGTATCTTTGAAACATACGGTTGATCAGGTGACAGCGTTTACATCGGATCAACATCGTAGTAAATGGCTACGCCTTTTAGGGTAGGATCTTGATAGAGGTTATCGTAGAGCTTTTTCAGTAGGCCTTTGACATGTCTCATTGAGGCATCGACTTCGACTTTCAACATGACTTTTCTTATGTACCAGTTATTGATGCGTTCAACGGGTGGTCGTTCGGGCCCGTAAACCCGATTCCCGAATATCTGTTTCAAATGCTGGGTATAGGCGGTTGCAACGCGTTGAATTGTAGCTTTATCGCGATGCTTGAGGTAGATGTAGATTATGCGCGTGAACGGCGGATAAAAATACTGCCGGCGCTGTGATAACTCGTATTCGTAATATTCACCGTAACTGTTTTTTACGAGGAATCCAAATATGGGATGCTCGGGGGTCGATGTTTGTATTATAACCTCTCCGGTTGTCTCGTCTCGTCGTCCGGCTCGTCCCGATACTTGTTGCAGAGTGTTGAATGCTCTTTCTGTAGCCCTGAAGTCGGGGAAGTTGATGAGGGAGTCGGCGTTAAGCACTGCTACGATCGATACATTGCCGAAGTCTAGTCCTTTGGTCACCATTTGTGTGCCTACGAGTATCTGTGATTTCTGTTCTGAGAAGTCGTTGATAATGTTGATATAAGATGACTTGTTGCGGGTCGAGTCAAGGTCGAGTCGGGAGATGGTGCTGTCGGGAAACAGGGTGGTTACTTCATCTTCCACTCGTTCGGTGCCATAACCAATGGTCTCGATGGTCGGTTCATGGCATTGGGGGCATGTGCGGGGCAGCGCTGTCATGTTGCCGCAGTAGTGGCACACGAGTTGGTTGATGTCGCGGTGATAGGTTAGCGGGACGTCACAGCGTGAGCATCGCGGTGTCCAGGCACATTGGCGGCAACGAGCCAAAGGGGAGAATCCGCGTCGGGGTTGGAACAGTATTGTCTGGTGTCCATGTTGTAGCGCTTCACGAATGGCCGATATGGTGTCGAGAGCGAAGGTCCCCGATGTCCTTTTGGCCTGGCGTTGGCGTTTCATGTCGATAATGTTGATAGATGGGAGCGGTGCGTTGCCATATCGTGTGGTGAGTGATACCAGACTAAATTTGCCGTTTATAGCTTTATAATAGGTTTCGATTGATGGAGTGGCTGAGCCTAACAGCGTCTTTGCTCCATGCATTGATGAGAGCACAATGGCGGTATCGCGGGCGTTGTATCTCGGTGCCGGATCAAATTGCTTATAGCTTTGCTCGTGCTCTTCATCGATTATGACAAGTCCTAACGATGAGAACGGCAGAAATACCGATGATCGAGCCCCTATAACTACACATGGAGAGTTGTCATTCAACATTCGCTTCCATATGTCTACGCGCTCGTTGTCAGAGAATTTTGAGTGGTATACGATAACGCTGTTACCAAACACGGCCTGAAGTCGTTTGGTCAATTGGGTGGTCAAAGCAATCTCGGGTACCAGAAAAAGAGCCTGGCGGCCTCGCTTTATAATGTCGGCTATAAGGTGCTGGTAGATTTCGGTCTTGCCCGACGATGTGACACCATGGAGCAACGTTATCTCGTGGTCGAGCCACGAGCGGTGAATCTCGTCAAGCGCTTTGGCCTGTGGTTCGGAAAGCCGAGGAAGGGCGATAACCGGAGCTCCATCATAAGCAAACCTGTTTATCTCTTTTTTTAATACTGTCGCAATGTTTTTGTCGACTAATGCTTTAAGAATGGATGGCGTGCAGTTGGCCCGTTCAAGCAAGGTCGTGCGGTTTACCTCGGCCGGGATGTCTGCCCTTTGTGCCCCCGACAACTCAATCAGAGCTAAGAGCAGCGTCTCCTGTTTCTTTGCTCCTTTTACTTGTTCAAACGCCCCGGTTATAGAGTGTCGGTCGAAAGCCGGTTTCACATAGAGTTCCAGTTTAGGGCGATAACGTTCGACAAGTTTCTCTGAAATTATAACAATGCCGCGTTCAATCAGGGTGTTGATGGCGGGATGGAGGTTTTTTAGCCCGGTCTTGGTGGAAATGGCATCAATGCTCAGTGCACCCTCGTGGTCAAGCGTCTGGTAAATGATTGCATCGCGTTCAGTTAATTTTGTGGTTTCGTCGATTTCGAAATCGGGGTTGAGCTCAATGTAGGTCTCGCTTTCAAGTTTCAATCCTGCCGGGATGGCAGCCTTGAAAACCTCGCCCTCGGCACACAGGTAATAATCGGCAATCCATTCCCATAGCTTAAGTTGAGGATGTCTTACTATTGGCTTGTTGTCGATAGCATAGGATATATCCTTGATCTCAAATCCATCGGGAGCCGATGGAACAAGTGCCACTACGATGCCGGTGTATTGTTTCCTTGACCCGAATGGCACAATAACGCGATGTCCTATCTTGACCATGTCGGCAAGATGGGGCGGGACGCGGTAGGTGAATGTGGCGTTCAGCGGCAGCGGGACGAGCACTTGAGCAAATTGTTCTATCATATCGACAAAGGTACTGAAAAAATACAAGCTTTTTGTGTCTGACCCATGAATAAAAATACTAAAATATTTGAATGGTTGAGTAGTATTGTGTACATTTGCGGTATATATAGAACAACTAACAACTAAAACAATACTTTAAATCGAAGTTATGGAAGCTATAATCCAGAAAGAATTCAAAGAGAGATTTGGAATTGACGGTACAATGTATGCATCGGCCGGTCGTATCAACCTTATAGGAGAGCACACCGATTATAACGGCGGTTTTGTTTTTCCCGGTGCTATCGACAAGGTTATCATGGCCGAGATAGCTCCCAACGGTACCGATAAGGTTCGGGTTTTCTCTATCGATATAAACGAGTATGCTGAGTTTGGTCTCAACGAGGATGATGCTCCTTCACAGTCGTGGGCACGCTACATCTTTGGCGTTTGCCGTGAGATTTTGAAACGAGGCGGTAAGGTGAAAGGCTTTGACGCTGTGTTTGCCGGTAATGTTCCGTTAGGTGCCGGCTTGTCGTCATCGGCTGCTCTCGAGAGCTGCTTTGCCTTTGCGTTAAACGATATGTTTAATGATAACAGCATCGATAAGTTTGAATTGGCGAAGATTGGCCAGTCGACCGAACATAACTACTGTGGAGTAAACTGCGGTATCATGGATCAGTTCGCCTCTGTGTTTGGCAAGAAAGGCAACCTGATGCGTCTTGACTGCCGTTCTCTCGAACATGAATATTTCCCATTCAACCCCGAGGGGTACAAACTCGTTCTTCTCGACTCTAAAGTTAAGCACGAGTTGAAAGATTCGCCCTACAACAAGCGCCGTCAATCGTGTGAACGTGTTGCTCAGCGTCTTGGTATCGAGACACTTCGTGATGCTACAATGGAAGATCTTGACAAGATCAAGAGTGATATAACCGCCGAGGACTACATGCGCGCCCGTTATGTCATCGGCGAAAAAGACCGTGTGCTTGCCGTGTGTGACGCTCTTGTCAAGGGTGACTACGAGACTGTAGGACAAAAGATGTATGAAACCCACGAGGGCTTGTCAAAGGACTACGAGGTGTCGTGTGTAGAGCTGGATTATCTCAATGAGATCGCAAAGGAATGTGGCGTCACCGGTTCCCGCATTATGGGCGGTGGATTTGGCGGATGTACTATCAATCTTGTCAAAGACGAACTATATGATAAATTCATCGCTACAGCCAAAGCCAAATTCAATGAGAAATATGGTCACGAACCTGTCGTGATTGACGTGGTTATTTCTGATGGAGCCCACAAGTGTGAATAACATTATGAAAATAGAATCTAAGAGAGTGACGTCGCCTAAGGGTGACATCACTCTTTATACATTAACCAATGAGTCGGGTGCATCGGTGACATTGTCGACTCTTGGTGCCGGCATTGTAGGCGTTGTCGTGCCCGATAGAAATGGAGATCTTGACGACGTGGTGTTGGGCTATGAGAATGCCGCCGACTATATTGCCGATGGCCCTTGTGCCGGTAAAATTCCGGGCCGATTTGCCAACCGTATTGCGAAGGGTGTTTTCAGTTTAGGCGATGAGGTGTATAATTTAGCCATCAACAATGGACCCAATGCTCTTCATGGCGGTCCTGAAGGATTCCAAAACCAGATATGGAAGCCGGAGGCTATAGGCGATAATACAGTTCGGTTCTCGTTGTTCAGTCCCGATGGCGATGAAGGCTATCCCGGGAACTTGCAAGTCAAGGCAACCTATACTTGGACCGATGACAACAAGCTTACTCTTGTGTTGGAGGCCGAGACCGACAAGACGACTGTGGTGAACCTGACCAACCACGTGTATTTCAACCTCTCGGGGCATGGCTCAGGCTCTATGACCGGACACACATTGTGGCTCAACGCGTCAAATTATCTGCCCACCGATGATACACAGATTCCTACCGGTGAATTGGCTCCGGTTGACGGGACTCCGATGGATTTTACCGAGCCTAAGGCGATAGGACGTAACATGTATGCTCCATTCGGGGCTCTGAAAATCGGTAAGGGCTATGACCATTGCTGGGCAATCGACGGTTATGAGAAAGGTCGATTGCA
Source organism: uncultured Muribaculaceae bacterium (assembly GCA_947566655.1). Taxonomy (GTDB): domain Bacteria; phylum Bacteroidota; class Bacteroidia; order Bacteroidales; family Muribaculaceae; genus JAAVFS01. Next base: position 5,129 of record CANOKG010000106.1, read on the forward strand.
ACATGTGGCAACGTTAAGCGATCCTAAAAGTGGACGTAGTGTCGAGGTGCAATCTACCCAACCTGGTATTCAGGTATATGGTGGTAACTGGCTCGAAGGTTCACCGGCAGGTAAAAACGGGGCGGTTTACCATGACTACTCGGCTGTAGCTTTGGAATGTCAAGGATTCCCCGATTCTCCCAATAAACCCTCTTTCCCCTCTCCCGTGTTGGAACCGGGACAACAGTATAAGGAAACTATCCAATTCACATTTAAAAAATAACAATGAAACCTACATTATTTGTATTGGCAGCAGGCATGGGTAGCCGTTATGGTGGCCTTAAGCAGCTCGATTCGTTAGGTCCTAATGGTGAAACCATAATGGACTATTCAATCTACGACGCTATAAAGAGCGGTTTTGGTAAAGTAGTTTTTGTTATCCGTAAAGATTTTGAGCAGGATTTCCGCGAGAAGATACTCTCCAAGTATGAGGGGCATGTTCCTGTAGAAGTTGTTTTCCAGTCGACCGATAAACTTCCCGAAGGTTACACTTGTCCGGCCGACCGCGCCAAGCCTTGGGGTACCAACCATGCTGTGCTTATGGGTAAAGAGGTGATCAACGAGCCATTTGCGGTTATCAATGCCGATGATTTCTATGGTCGTGATGCCTTCGAGGTGATTGCAAAGGAATTGCAACGTCCTCGCGACAAGAAAGGGGATTACTGCATGGTAGGCTTCCGCGTAGGAAACACCATGACCGAAAACGGTTCGGTGGCACGTGGTGTCTGCTCGACTAAAGATGGTTTGTTGACATCGGTCGTAGAGCGTACCGCCATAAGCTATGACAAAGACCATAACATCGTGTTTACCGACGAGAATGGCGTTGAGCAAACACTCGAACCCACAACTCCCGTGTCGATGAATCTTTGGGGATTCACACCCGACTACTTTGACTATAGCGAACGTGAGTTCAAGAAATTCCTTGATAAGGATATCAACACTCCTAAAGCTGAGTTTTTTATTCCGTTGGTAATAGACACTCTTATAAATAGTGGAGAGGCTACCGTTAAGGTTCTGGACACTACCAGCAAATGGTTTGGTGTGACCTATGCCGCCGACCGCGACGGTGTGGTAGCCAAGTTTGCCGAGCTACACAAAGACGGCACTTATCCCGAAAAACTCTTTTAAGAATTAGGAATTAGGAGTTAGGAATTAGGAATTCCAAGCAATAGGACTAAGAGTGTGTTTACTTTTAACTCGTATTAAGATTGAGAGTTAATTTCAAACACACTCTAATTCTTTGCAAGCAAAGTGGCTAAAACCAATCCCCCAACTCCTCATTCCTCATTCCTAATTCCTTTAAGCCATGCTATTTCCTGTGGCCATTCATCGGGATTGGGGGTCTCGAGTATCAATGGGATGTTATCCATGCGGCTATCGCCCATGAGTCTTTCAAAGAATTCTGATCCTAATGCTCCCTTTCCTATAAGTTCGTGACGGTCGACACGGCTTCCAAGACCTTTCTTTGAATCGTTTATGTGCATGCCTGAGAGATATTTGAACCCAATGGTATTGTCAAATTGTTTCCAGGTTTCGTCATAGCCGGCAGCCGATGCCAAGTCATAACCGGCAGCAAATGTGTGACATGTATCTATGCACACACCTACACGATTTTTATCCTCGACCTTGTCAATGATAGCGGCTATCTGTTCAAACGAAAAACCTAAGTTTGAGCCTTGTCCGGCAGTGCTTTCTATCACAGCCTTGACTCCCTGTGTCTTGTCAAGAGCATAGTTGATAGAGTCGGCGATTAATGAGAGGCAGTCGTCGACCGGTATCGCGTTCAGGTGTGATCCGGGATGAAAATTGAGCATTGTCAGCCCTAATTGACTGCAGCGATCTATTTCATCAAGGAATGCTTTACGTGACATCTCGAGTTTGGTGGGGTCGGGAGCGCCTAAATTGATGAGATAGCTGTCGTGGGGAAGAATATGTTCAGGTCCGAAACCATACTTCAGGCAATTCTCTTTGAAACGGTCGGCCTCAGCCGGCTTTATTGCCGGTGACGACCATCGCGACGGGCTGCGTGTAAAAAGAGCAAACGCGAGCGCTCCGATCTCGTGAGCGCGAATAGGGGCGTTTCCTACGCCTCCTTCTACCGATACATGTGCACCAATATATTTCATACTTATTGTTCTATATTAAAGATTGACTTTGATTACAAATATACAAAAAGATTGTGATTAAATAGTCTTTAAGTAAGCGCTATATTTGAATTAAAACATCTGTGTCTGTACAAACAATCATAAATCATAGCATTACTATGCTTCATAACTTATAAATACTTACTTATTCTTCTATGAATTTCATTTTTCCTATTTCAGTCAATGTAGCGGGATCATCGGTTGTTATATAGTCAACACCTTGGTTCATGTAATTGATCATTTCTGATTTAGCGTTGACAGTCCAAACGTTGACAGTAAGGCCGAGTGCCTTGGCCTCTTTGATCCAGTCGGGATTGTTGCTGTAAATATTATGGGCGTAGTTCATGCTCTTGATGCCGGTAGCCTTCAACGTTGCCGGATCTTTGTCGCCATCGAGATAGCCCACAATGGCATTCCGGTCTTTGACAACGATGCGGCGGCAGTTGTTCCAACCAAAAGCTATGTATTCGACACGGTCTTTGATACCGGCTTCATCGATCATGTTCAATACCTTGTTGATGCAGGCCTTGTTGCGCGCCGTGGTGCTGTGTGGTTTGATCTCGATAGTAAGCTTTGACGATGATTTGTCCATCTTTTCTTTGAATAGCTTGATGAAGTTTTCCAATGTTGGGAGTACTTCACCGTTGGCCGAACTGACCTCTTTGATCTTGTTATAGGTGTTGTTCTGGATACTATGACCGTTGACAATGTCGTCGTGGTTGACTATGATTACACCAGCGGTTGTGCTCCAGGTGTCTAATTCTATAC